>JBBRIO010000194.1:0-8867 GCA_038220855.1 Bryobacterales bacterium
GTCGTTCACAGACCATTCAGATTTATTTTTCACTAACTAAGTCCCTTATTAACAACGAAACAAGGCGTCCTGCCCCCACCCGTCAAGTCCAATTCCTTGACATCACCATGCTAGATTTTTAGTGCGAAGGCGCTCTTCCAAATCAGCTGCTCGGCAGCGGTTCGAAACAGCGCCTTTTTCATTTCCCGAGGAGAATTTCCATGTCCAGCCACGTATCGGATGAACAAAAGCAGCGTCGTGCCGAAGCCTCTCGGCAAAACGGTCGCAAAAGCAAAGGGCCCGTCTCGCCCGCCGGCAAATATCGCAGTTCGATGAACGCGATCACCACCGGAATCCACGTCGAGTTGCACAAAGAAGACCTGCCCTCTTTCTACAACTTGATCTCGTCCGATGATCGAGAGGATTACCTCCGCGGTCTCCAAGCGCACTATCGAAAATTCAAGCCAGATTCCGAAGTCGAACAAGGCTACGTCCGCCGCATGGTCTCGGAAATGTTCAGCTTCGATCGCAACACGTCGCTCTACACTCGGGCGATGCAGGAAGAACTCGACATCGTCCTCCGCGAGTATCCCGATATCGATATGGGAACCCAATTTCTCAATAGTCACAAACGGTCGATCACCCAGAAGGAACTGTTCCGCTCGATCGAGCGGAACAAGAAAGCGCATCTCGCGGCCTACGAAAAACTCATGAAGCTCCTGGCGCAATCGAGAAAACTGTTTCCGTTGCAACCGCCGGAGCCCATTGATGTCTCAGCCGACACGAACAACTTAGAGGACCCCGGACCCCAGCCGGAAGTAGTCGCCGAACTGCTCGCGATTGCCGACCAGGCCAAAAAGGAACCTAACTTTGTCCCTCCGGCCTATGTGCTTAACTTCTTGGAAGATAAGGAGTTTATGCGGCGTTTGGCCCCGGATTACGATGTTGAGGATTTGCTCGTCCGCTTCGGTCGAGTCAAGCCCCCAATTGCGGCCTAAATCATGCTTAAGCTACTACACAATCGAAAAATGGTTCCCCGGGCACCCAGCAAAACTCTGCCGGAAGCCTCCAATTCGTTGGCGGTCACTCTTTCAGCGGATCCGGTCGCCTGGGCCCAAAAGGCGCTCAATTTCATCGCCGATCCAAAGCAGGCCGAGATCCTCAGTTGCTCCGCCTCCCGGGTCATCGTCGTCACCTCGCGCCAGGTCGGCAAAAGCACCATCGCAGCCTTGCGAGCCCTCTATCTGGCCCTGCATCAGGCCGGCTCGCTCATTCTCATGATCGGCCCCGTCGGCTCTCAAGCCGGCGAAATCCTCGGCAAAGCCACCTATTTCGCCGCCGAATTGGGCCTGCCCATCCGAGGCGACGGCATTAATGAACGGTCGCTCCAACTGCCCAATGGCTCCCGGCTGGTCGCCCGGCCCGCGGTGCCCCAGTCGCTCCGTGGCTACTCGCAAGCACGTCTCATCATCGTCGATGAAGCTGCCTACGTCCCCGAAGCGGCCTATCGAGCCATGTCGCCCATCCTGGCCACCGGAAACGGCGCCCTCTGGGTCATCTCCACGCCCAACGGGCCCCTCGGCCGCTTCGCCGAACTCTGGCACGATCTGACAAACGGCTGGTCCCGCTTCTCCATCCCGGCCGATGAATGCCCCCGGCTCAGCGAAGGCTTCCTCGCCGCCGAGCGTCGGCTCTACGGTGACCTCTATTTCGCCCAGGAGTATGCCTGCCAGTTCATCGCCGTCGGCCTGCAGTTACTAACTCGAGCCCAAATCACCGCGGCCACTATCGCGAAGGCGGTCGAAGTGCCCTTCCAGCTTCGCGAGAAAACCCGCATCTATCTCGGCCTCGACGTCGGCAAGCGGCAGGACCACACCGCCATCGCGGCCCTCGAACTCCGTTGGCGATATGGAGCCAAGGACAACGTTACCCAAGCGGTCGCTCAATATCCAACGCTTCTCCTGAGTTACTCCATCAGGTACCCAATTGATACGGAAACCACCCGCATCCCGCAGTTCGTCCGCGACACCTTGCAGTTGTACAGGCCCGCATACGGCGAACCGAACCGAGTCGATAAGTTACTCGTCGATGCCACCGGCGTCGGCCATACCATCGTCGAACTCATCCGCAAGGATCAGCCTAAAGCGCAAGTCCAGCCCGTTACCTTGACCAATGGCCACGTCGAAAGGCAACTCAAAGATAACTATCTCAGCTTGCCCCGGCCAGACCTCATCAACCGCCTGAAGATGATCTTCGAACTCGGTAACATCCAGTTACTGGATTCCGCCCCCGGCTTCGTCGATATGGAACGCGAGTTAATTCAGTTCCAGCCCTCGGGCGAGCAACAGGAACACGACGACCTCGTCATGGCCTTGGCCATGGCCGTCTGGCAAGCCGCGAAGGACTACCCGGCCCTGCTCCGGCCAGCGGCGTAACGGTGATTCAATATCATGATCCAATAAGGACGTGATATCCCGACGCGCCCTCCTCGCAACCCCCCTCCTCGCCCTGCCCCTAAAGGCCGCCGCCCCCGCCGCCCCCGTCGCCATCCAACGCTCCCGCACCTACGGCCCCGGCCTTGAAAACGTCATGCGCCGCCTCTTCGATGGCATCGGCGGCCTCGAAAAGATCGTCAAAAACAAGTCCGTCGTCATGAAGGTCAACCTCACCGGCAGCCCCGGCCAGCGCCTCTTTCATGCCCCCGCCGAACTCGCCCACTGGACCCACCCCCGCGTCATCGGCATGACCGCCTATCTCATGCACCACGCCGGCGCCCGCCGCATCACCATCGTCGAATCCCCCTGGTCCACCACCGACCCCCTCGAAGAATACATGTACGCCGCCAACTGGGACCCCTCCGTCCTCCTCAACGCCGGCGGCCCCATCAACTTCCTCAATACCAACTACCTCTCCGGCGCGAAGCAATACGCCCGCTTCAAAGTCCCCACCGGCGGCCACCTCTTCCCCGCCTACGATCTCCATCCCATCTTCCGGGATTCCGACGTCTTCGTCTCCCTCGCCAAGCTCAAAGAACACGCCACCACCGGCATCACCATGTCGATGAAGAACATCTTCGGCATCACCCCCTGCACCATCTATGGCGATGGTGCCGGCGAAAAAGAACCCTCCCTCGCCCCCCGTGGCGGCCGTGGCGCCGTCTTCCACTCCGGCAAACGCGCCCCCAGCCTCAGCGCCCCCCAGGAGCTTCACCCCGATTCCCCCCGCAAAGACGGCTACCGCATCCCCCGCGTCGTCGCCGACCTCAACGCCGCCCGCCCCATTGACCTCGCCATCATCGACGGCGTCGAATCCATGGCCGGAGGCGAAGGCCCCTGGGTCAACAATGGTGCCCGCGGAGGCCGTCTCCGCCGTTGCTCCCCCGGCGTCATCATCGCCGGCTCGAACGCCGTCTGCACCGACTCCGTCGCCGCCGCCGTCATGGGCTTCGACCCCATGGCCGGTCGCGGCACAGCGCCCTTCGAAACTTGCGACAATACACTAGAGCTGGCCGAACAACACGGCATCGGAACCCGCGATCTGAATCGCATCGAGGTGGCCGGCTTCTCGATCGCCGACGCCCTATTCTCTTTCCGTAAAGCATGATCGACCTGAAAGCCCTTCCTACCCCTGTCCTCCTTCACATCGCGAAACTCCTCGAAATTTCGCTCCAAAGCCTGGTCTCTACCATCGCCCTCTTCGACGAAGGCGGCACCGTCCCCTTCATTGCGCGCTACCGCAAAGAAGCCACCGGCAACCTCGACGAGGTCCAAATCCTCGCCGTCCAGGAAAAGCTCGAGTACTTCCGCGAACTCGAAGACCGCCGAGCCACCGTCCTGGCCTCCGTCGCCGAGCAAGGCAAGCTCACCCCCGAACTCCAGGCCAAAATCGAGAAAACCTTCGACAAGTCGGAGCTCGAAGATCTCTACCTCCCCTATAAGCCCAAGCGCAAAACCAAAGCCAGCGTCGCCCGCGAGAAAGGCTTCGAACCCCTCGCCCTCTACATGTTGGCTCAGGTCCCCAACGGCCAGTCCCTCGTCGAATTCGCCGCCACCTTCGGCGACCCCACCGAAGCCCTCGAAGGCGCCCGCCACATCGTCTCCGAAATGGTCGCCGAAAACGCCGACTACCGCAAGGCCGTCCGCACCATGATGGGCGAAAAAGGCATCGTCGTCTCCAAAGCCATCGAAGGCGTCCCCGACCCCGAGGACAAGTTCAAGATGTATGGCGACTTCTCCGAGCCCGTCTCGAAGATCCCCTCCCACCGCATGTTGGCCATCCGCCGCGGTGCCAAAGAAGGCATCCTCCACTTCGAAATCGAACTCAACCGCGACGAAGTCTGCGCCTGGCTCCGCGCCAAAGTCTGCCAGACCCCCGGCGAATGGCAGCCCCATCTCCACGATGCCATCGAAGACGGCTACGATCGCCTGCTGAACCCCTCCATCCAAACCGAAATCCGTCTGGAGCTCAAAGACCGCTCCGACGAAGAAGCCATCAAAGTCTTCCGCGACAACCTCGAAAACCTGCTCCTCGCCCCTCCCGCCGGCGCGCTCAACGTCATCGGCGTCGACCCCGGCATCCGCTCCGGCTGCAAGATCGCGGTCGTCGACGATACCGGCAAGTTACTCGAACATACGGTCATCTACCCCCTCGAACCGAAGCGCGACGTCGCCGGGTCCGTCAAAACCCTTGCCCGCCTCATCCAGCAGCACAACATCCAAGCCTTCGCCATCGGCAACGGCACCGGCTCCCGCGAAGTCGCCGACATCATCAAGGCCGCCAACCTCGGCCCCTTCAGCGTCGTCGTCTCCGAAGCCGGCGCTTCCGTCTATTCCGCCTCCGACGTCGCCCGCCAGGAGTTCCCCGATCTTGACCTCACCATCCGCGGTGCCATCTCCATCGCCCGCCGCCTCCAGGATCCCCTCGCCGAACTCGTCAAAGTCGATCCCAAATCCATCGGCGTCGGCCAGTACCAACACGATGTGGACCAGCGCCGCCTTAAGCAAGGTCTCGAACAGACCGTCGAAAGCTGCGTCAACCGCGTCGGCGTCGACCTCAACACCGCCTCCGCCCCGCTCTTGAAACAGGTCGCCGGCCTCTCCGAACGCGTCGCCCAAAAGATCGTCGAGTTCCGCAATGAACACGGTCGCTTCAAAAGCCGCGTCCAGCTCATGGCCGTCTCCGGCTTCGGCCCCAAAACCTTCGAACAGGCCGCCGGCTTCCTCCGCATCCGCAACGGCGAAAACCCGCTCGATATGACCGCCGTCCACCCCGAGTCCTACTCGGTCGTCGAAGCCATCGCCGCTTCGCTGGGTCTCTCCGTCCCCGAACTCATCGCCAAACCCGAAGTCGTCGAAAAGGTGAAAATGGAAGGCTTTAAGACCGAGAAGGTCGGCATCTTCACCCTCAATGACATCCGCGAAGAACTCCGCAAACCCGGCCGCGACCCCCGCGATAAGTTCGTCGTCGCCACCTTCCGGGAAGACGTCAAAGAGATGAAGGATGTCACCGTCGGCATGGTCCTCGAAGGCGTCGTCACCAACGTCACCAAGTTCGGTGCCTTCGTCGATATCGGCGTCCATCAGGACGGCCTCGTGCACGTCAGCGAAGTCAGCCACCGCTACATCACCGATCCCGCCGAGCTCCTCAAAGCCGGCCAAATCGTCAAGGTCGCCGTGCTCGCGGTCGACTTGAAAGCCAAACGCATCGCCCTCTCCATGAAGGCGCTCGAACCGAAACCGGCCGGCGGCGGCCGCCCGCAACCCCAGCAGCGCCAAGCGCCGAATCAACCCTCCATGCAGGACAAGCTCAACGCCCTATCCGGGAAGTTCCGCACCCGGTAACTGCCGCGCCTGCCACAAATGCCTCCGCCCATGGGCTGCCATCGTCAGGATCGCGCAGCCCAGCGGCGGCTTGATCATCGAACTCGCCGGCGAGACAACTTTCACCTTCTCCAGGTCGTACTCCGCCGCCCGATGGATCCGTTCAATCAGCGCGTCATGCGCTGCCGCGAACCCCTTCACCGTCGCCGCCACGTCCGGCCGCACGCCCGGCTCAAAAGCCTTCGGAGCCCGAAACCGCCGCTTTACCGGAGGCTCCAGCAGCTTCAGGAAAAACCGCCAAACCCACCCATAGTGCGGCTCTCTGTCCTGCATGCCCACCTTCACCGCCCCATCCATCGCCGCGTCCATCGCGAACAAATACTGCTCCACCGTCAACCGCAGATGGTCCAAAATCTCCACCGCGCTCCATGCCCCCACTGACGGCCGTTCCAACATCTGCTCCGGCGTCATCTGCTCCGCCAGCGCCAAGCCCCCGGCTTTCACCGACTCTATCTGCCGCCGATAATCTTCCAGTACCGCCGGTAACATTCCATTCGTCATTTTGCCCCCTGATGCTTCTCCGCGCCCCGCTCCATAAACTCAATCTCCCACACCAACCCCAGCGAAGACATCCGGGCCTCAAAGATCAGCCGAAACGTAGCATACGCTAAAAAACACGCCCCGCCCAGCCCCATCGTAATCGGCATCCAACTCAGTTGCCGCACAAACACCGAAGCAATCCCAATCGCCACGCTCGTCCCCACGAACATCCCCGCCGCCACGTACAGCACCTGCATCACCTGCACCAGCAAACGCGCCCGGCGACCCAGAATCTCCACCTGCCCCAACAGCATCTGCTTCCGCTCCGGATTGATATGCGTCTCATGCGCCGGATCGAAGTCATTCTCGAGCAACTCCGAGATCTTCCGAATCCGATCGATGCACCGCCCCAAACGGTTCGATGTCGACAAAATAAAGGTTCCAGTCGCCGAAAGCAACAGGGCTGGCGTAATCATTGATGTGAGTACGGCCAGCCCCGCCGACAGCGTAAAGAACTCCGGATTGTTCAAGAACGGAGGAACAGGGATCACCCTTATAGGTTAGTCGTTTTTCTTCTCAATCCGCATCCTTTGAATCATCGGACTAACGATATTCTCCGTCGCCACCGTATAGTCCGCCGGCAGTTCGAACATCATCCGCGAAGGCTCCCCCTTCCGTAGATTGGTCAGTTTGTATGTGGTCTCACCGGCCTGCGGATCCTTCCGCGACGTCATTACGACAGTCTTCAACTCCACCGACATCCAACGTTCGCTCACCGTCACCATCGGCAGTTGATTGCCCACCGCACCCGCCGGAATCGTCACGCTCGTCCGCGTTCCTTCCGCCTCGGTGCCCTCAATCATTCGTTTTCCCAACGGTTCCGTCTTCGTCTCAAACTTGCCCATCGCGGCACTCACGACCGGCGTTGCCGATGGCCCTTCGCGCCTGAAAATCATCACCGTCTTCCCCGGCCCCGCTTCCCCACCCATGTCCGGCATCATCATCTTCCGTGCCGTCTTCTTCTGGTTCTCTAGCACCCATTCCACCTTCGCCACCGGATCATGGATAAAGGTCACCGGCCCCATCTCCCGCCGCGTCCTCCCTTCGCCATCCCGGGCGTAGACTTCCGTCCGTTTGGACACAATCCGGTTCCCGTCCGCCAACTGCTGAACGCTCTCCGTCACGAACTCCCCGGAGAACGGAGCACCCTTGACGAGCGACATCTCCACCGCCATCCCGGCCTCGTTCGAAACCGTGAAAACCTCCATCGGCATCGCTCCTGTCGCCGGCGTGCCCATGTGCCGAATCTCAATTCGCTCCCGCGAAACCACCGTCGGCGGTGCCTGCGCCATCGCCATAGCACCTGCGCCCAATACCAATGCAACTAGCTTCTTCATACTCATTAGTCTCCTCAAATCTGACGTTACTGTATCGACGAAACCAGGCGCATCCCGCGCACCGTCCCGTCTTCCCCCAACAACAATTCCACCGGTGCCGGCTCGCTCAATCGGCCGCGTCCCACCGGCATTCCATAACTTGCTAAAGTCGCCCGCGGCACCTGCGCCCGAACGATACTTCCCCGTTCAATCGGCTCCACCGCCTGCCAAGCACCCACCGCCACAAACGGCGCCGGCTCCACCCGCTTCGGCTTCACCACCCGCGGCTTGACCACGGCAGCTTTCTCGACCAACGGGGCAATCGCCGCCACAACCGCCGGGGCGGGAACCACCACCGGAGAAGCAACCGTCACCGGACGCCATAAAAAGATCAACGCCGCAGCCGCCGCAGCCATGGGTACAGACCACCACATCCGCCGTTCCCAACGCCGGCGCCGCAACTTCCCCAGCAACGCCGTCTCCAGTCCCGCTGGTGCCATCCGTTGCCGTTCTTCCTCCGCCCAGTCCCGCAGCTGTTCGTCCATCACATCACTCTCCTCACCGCCGGAGCCAATCGCTCCGCCAGCATCGCCTTCGCCCGATGCAACCGCGACCGAATCGTGCCTTCGGGCACCTCCGCAATCCGCGCCGCCTCGCCGTAAGTCATCTCCTCCACCACGCACAACGCCAACACTTCCCGGTACGCCGGCGGCAGCGTCGGAATCAACGCCCGCAACTGCGCCCGCAAATCAGCACTCTCGAACTCCTCGCGTGGATCCACCATCGGCCCTTCCTCATCCTCGCCCATCGCCTCATACCGGCGCTCCACCGCCAGCAGTTTCAACACCTGCCGCCGCGCCACCGCATAGAGCCAACTCATCACACTGCCCCGCTCCGCGCTCAACCCGCTCCCTTGCCGCATCAGCGCCAGGAAAACCTCCTGCGTCACCTCGCTCGCCGTTTCGGCCGACCCCGTCATCTGCAACGCATACCGGTAAATCGCCCCCTGCCGGCGCCGATAGACCACCGTAAACGCCGCCTCGTCGCCTCTTGCGATCGCGGGGAGTAGCTCTTCGTCGGTCCGGTTCACCATAGGCTGTTGTAACTATATGCGCCCCGCCGCTCCGGCAGTTCCAAATACTTTTATCCTAAC
>JBBRIO010000195.1:0-8840 GCA_038220855.1 Bryobacterales bacterium
ATCCTGACGATTGCGACATCAAGTTCGGCGGCACCGCCGTGATGCTCGCCAAAATGGGCCACCAAGTGAAATTCGTCAGCGTCACCAACGGCGACGCCGGCCACCACGAAATGGGCGGCCAAGTCTTGGCCAACCGCCGTCGCGCCGAAGCGAAGGAGTCCGCCCGCCGCCTCGGCATCGCCGAGTACGAGGTGATGGAGAATCACGACGGGGAACTCACGCCTTCCCTCGACGTTCGCCGCCAAATCATCCGGGCCATCCGTCAATGGAAGGCTGATGTGGTCATCACCCATCGCACGAACGATTACCATCCCGACCATCGCAACACCGGCATCCTGATCCAGGACGCGGCCTACATGGTTCAGGTACCCAACGTCGTCAGCGACACCCCGCCCCTGCGCCGCAACCCCGTCTTCCTCTATTTCTCGGACTACTTCCAGCGCCCCAACCCCTTCCGGCCCGACATCGTCATCGACATCGCCGACGCCTTTGAGCAAAAGGTGAACGGCCTCGACGCTCATGTCTCGCAGTTCTACGAGTGGCTCCCGTGGGTCAGCGGCGTCTCGGCTGAAGTGCCCAAGGATCCGGCCGCCCGCAAGGACTGGCTGCGCACCCAGCGCACCAACGCTCGGTTGAACGACTCGACCAAAGCCGCTTACGACAAATGGTACGGCCCCAATAAGACGCCGAAATATCTCGAAGCCTTTGAGATCTGCGAGTACGGTCGTCAGCCCACCGAAGCCGAGATCCGCCAGCTTTTTCCCATGTTGAAGAAGTGATCGAAGAAATGATCACGGAGCTCTCCAGCGTCGAAGCGGTGCTCGTCAAACTCCGCGCGCAGTTCCCCGATGTCCCCCACCAACTGCTCAAGTCGGCCGCGAAACTCGCGCTAGCCGAGTTCCGCGCCGGGCGCCCGGCTGACCCGGCGACCACGATCAATGCCCTGGCGCAGCCCTCGCTGCGCCCTGTCATTAACGCTACCGGCGTCATTCTTCACACGAACCTGGGCCGCGCTCCCCTCGGCCCCGTTGCGCCAATTCCGGGCTACTCGAATCTTGAGTACAGCCTGGCCGAAGGCCGCCGCGGTCGCCGCGACCACCACCTCGACGGCCTGCTCTACTACCTCCTCAACGCCCGCGGCCTCGCCGTCAACAACAACGCCGCGGCCACCTATCTCGTCCTGCACGAACTCGCCGCCGGTGCCGAAGTCATCGTCTCCCGCGGCGAACTGATCGAGATCGGCGATGGCTTCCGGATTCCCGATATCATGCGCCGCGCCGGCTGCACGCTCGTCGAAGTCGGCACTACCAATCGCACTCGCATTGATGATTACCAAGCCGCCATCACCGATCGCACGGCGCTTATCCTGCGCGTTCACCCCTCCAATTTCCACATCAGCGGCTTCACCGGCAAGCCGCCTCTGCGAGATCTTTGCCGCCTCGGCATTCCGGTCTACGAAGACCTAGGCTCGGGCTGCCTCGTCGATCTAAAGCCCTTCGGCATCGACGAACCGCTGGTTCAGGATTCGCTCGAAGCCGGTGTCGCCGTGGTCTCTTTCTCGGGCGATAAACTCCTCGGCGGCCCCCAAGCCGGGCTTATTGCCGGGAACAAGGACACGATTGAACGCATCCGCCGCAACCCGATGTTCCGCGCCCTGCGTCTCGATAAGCTCGTCACCCAGGCGCTCGAAACCTGTCTCCGCGCCCTCGTTCTAGAAAAATGGGACCAACTCCCGGCCCTCGCTATGATCCGCCAATCGCCCGTCGAAATTCGAGCCCGCGCCGAACGGCTGCTTGCCGAACTCCCGTTCCCGGCCCAGATCATCGAAGGGCAATCGGTCATTGGAGGCGGCAGTACCCCCGATCAATCGCTCCCGACTTTCCTGCTCGCCATTCCCCAACCGGAAATGGAACGGCGGCTGCGCCTGGGCGAGCCGCCGATAATTGCCCGTGTCGAAAAGGGCCAACAGCTGATCGATCTCCGTACGGAGTTCCCGCACGAAGAGCCGGCGCTTCTAGGCGCGCTGCTGGTACGACCCGTCGGTCGTTGAAACCATGATCACTTCGCCTTCGTTGATGAACGCCGGTACCTGCACAATCAAACCCGTTTCCATCTTCGCCGGCTTGCCGACGTTCGATACCGTCGCGCCTTTCAACCCCGGCTCCACCTCGATAATCTTCATCGCCACCGAAGCCGGCAAGTCGACGCCCACGGCCTTTCCCTCGTAGAACTCGATCTTGATCTTCAGGTTGGGAGTCAGATACTTCACGGCATCCCCGAGAGTATCCGCCGAAAACCCAAACTGTTCGTAATTCTCGATGTTCATGAAGTAGTACTGGTCGCCGTCCTCATACAGGTACTCCATCTCCTGCTCGTCGAGGGCGATCTTTTCAATCTTGTCCTCCGAGGCAAAGCGATGTTCAATCTGAGAACCGTTTCGCAGATTGCGCATTTTCACCTGCACAAATCCGCGCAAATTCCCGGGGGTACGGTGCACCATGCTGAAAACCGTGTGCAGTTCGTTGTTGAACTTCACTACCATTCCAGAGCGCAATTGGGTAGCTGCTAACATTAGGGCCCAGTTTACCAGCTATCCTGGTTGGTTACATGATTCCCGATCAGATCCAGGAAGGCTTGACCTTCGACGACGTACTTCTGCAGCCCGCCCACAGCACCGTTTTGCCGGGGCAGGCCGACACCCGGACCATGCTCACCCGCCGCATTCCGCTGCAAATCCCCATCGTCAGCGCAGCCATGGATACGGTCACCGAGGCGCACCTCGCCATCGCCCTCGCCCAGCAGGGCGGCATCGGCATCATCCACCGCAACATGACCCTGGAACGGCAGGTGGAAGAAGTCGACCGCGTCAAACGCTCCGAAAGCGGCATGATCGTTGACCCGGTCACCATCCGCCCCGACCAACCCATCACCGACGCCCTCGAACTCATGAAGCAGTTCCGCATTTCGGGTGTCCCGGTGACTACCGTTGAAGGGCACTTGGTCGGCATTCTCACCAATCGCGACCTGCGTTTTGAAACGAACTTTCATCTCCCGGTCTCTTCCCGGATGACCCAGGGGCGCGACCGCCTCATCACCGTCCCCGTCGGCACCACCCTCGAAGACGCCGAAAGCATCCTGCACAAGCACCGCGTCGAAAAACTCCTCGTCGTCGACGACCACTACACGCTGAAAGGGCTCATCACCGTCAAAGACATTCAAAAGAAGTTGAAGTACCCCAACGCCGCGAAGGACTCGCAAGGCCGGCTTCGCGTCGGCGCCGCGATCGGGTCCACCGGCGACTTCCTCGAACGCGCTCAGGAACTGGTTCGCCGCAAAGTCGACGTCATCGCCATTGACTCCGCCCACGGCCACTCGCAAGGCGTCATGGACGCCGTCAAAGCCGTCAAAAACGCCTTCCCCGACGTCGATCTCCTCGCTGGCAACGTCGCCACCTTCGAAGGCGCGCGGGACCTGATCCGCCTCGGCGCCGATGGCATCAAGGTAGGCATCGGGCCCGGCTCGATCTGTACCACCCGCGTCGTCTCCGGTGCCGGCGTTCCCCAGATCACCGCCATCGCGGAATGCGCCAAGGCCACCCGGGACGCTGGCGTCCCGCTCATCTCCGACGGCGGCATTAAGTACTCGGGCGACGTTACCAAAGCCATCGCGGCTGGCGCCGTCTGCTTCATGATCGGTAGCGTGCTGGCCGGCACCGAGGAGTGCCGCGGCGAGACGATTCTGTTCCAAGGCCGCAGCTTCAAAACCTACCGCGGCATGGGCTCGCTCGGCGCGATGAGCGAAGGGTCCACCGCGGATCGCTACGGCCAGGCCCGCAGCGATAAAATGGTGCCGGAAGGAATTGAAGGGCGCGTGCCGCATAAAGGGCCCATCGCTGAACTCGTCTTCCAGTTGGTGGGTGGTCTCCGCAGCGGCATGGGCTATACGGGTTGTGCGACGATCCCGGAGTTGCAGGAACGGGCGCGCTTCCTGCGCATCTCCTCGGCCGGTCTACGGGAAAGCCACGTTCACGATGTAATCATTACTAAGGAAGCCCCGAATTATCGGGTGGAATAGCGCGGGAACTTTTCTGTCACCATGGCGTCAAATAGTGCAGTAGACTTTGGATTCAGGGAAAGGAAGTCGGTTATGGCAGACTCCATCATCGGGTTCGGCTACGAAGACGCGGCGCTTCCGGCGCGCCCAGCCGACTGTTACGAAGAAGACTCCCGGCTCATCGCCGAGCTGAAAGCCAACCAGGAGAGCGCCTACGAAGTGTTGCTCGCCCGGTTCCAACAGCCGGTTTACAACCTCGTTTACCGGTTACTGGCCGACCCTGCTGACGCCTCGGACGCCGTCCAGGAGGTCTTTTTGAAAGTCTTCCGGAACATCGAAGCGTTTCGGGGGCAAAGCAGCCTGAAAACTTGGGTCTACCGGATCGCCTTGAACGAGGCGTATAACCATCGCCGCTGGTTTAGCCGCCACCGCAAGCAGGAAGTCGGACTCGAGACCGATGAAGAGGGCTCTCGCAGTTGGATCCAGTCCATCTCCGACCCTGCTCGCGACCCCTACGAACTCGCGCTCAACGAAGAGCGCCATCAACTCATCGAAGACGGGTTACGCACTATAAACCCCGACTTTCGTGCCGCTGTCGTTCTCCGGGACCTCGAAGAACTCAGCTACGAAGAAATTGCCGAGGTCATGCAAGTCTCCCTCGGCACCGTCAAGTCACGCATTTTACGAGGGCGCGAGGCTCTCCGCCGCGTCCTCCTTGGCCAAGCCGAACAACGTTCCACGCAGAGTAACTTGGGCTGGATGCAGGAGACCGTGAAATGAAAAGCAACGACATTCGACCGACCCGGACAGAGTGCAAGGCGGCGCGGTCTCACAGCGCTGAATACCTCGATCGAACCTGTACCGAAGCCAACGCGCGCGAAATCGCCCGCCATCTCAGCACCTGCCCTCAGTGCACCGCCCACCTCGGCGAACTGGCTCACCTTCGCCGGACGGTTCACTCTCTGCCCCAGCGCGCGGTACCCGTCAATCTTGCCGTTTCACTTCGCGTCGCGGCTTCCAAACACTATGCCCAACGGGCCGCCCGGCTTCGTTGGCGAGATCGCCTTTACCTCTGGAATACCAACATTTGGCGGCCTATCGCACTGCCCATGTGTGGTGGCTTGGCCACGGCTTTTGTTCTGTTCGCCGTGCTCCTGCCCACCCTCGCCCCGCCCGTGCTCGCTAACGATGATCCGCCGCCATCCTGGTACCAAAGCGCGGAACTCAGCGATCTCGGCCCCTTCGGTGTGCGGACGGACCATGTCACGCTCGACCTGATCGTGGACGATCAGGGTCGGATGCTCGACTACTCCATCCCGGCTTCCGAGACCGCTCTTCTCCACGACGTGAAGCTTCGCCGGAACATTGAAAATAATCTGCTATTCATGCGCTTCAAGCCCGCCGAATTCTTCGGCCAGCGTACCTCCGGTAAATTGCGGATCACCATTCGCCGTAGCCAAGTGGAAGTCAAGGGTTAGTTGGGACAAAAACTCGGCCAGCATTTCTTGCAGAGCGAGCCCATGGTCGCCCGGATAGCCGCCGCGGTCTCTCGTTCGCAGCCGGGCCGGATCGTCGAGGTCGGTCCGGGTAAAGGCGCTCTAACCCACCACCTTCTCGCTACCGGCGCTGAAGTCATCGCCATCGAAATCGATCCGGCGATGATCTCGGTCCTGCGGGAGCGCTTTCCCGACCACCCCTGCCTCACGCTCGTCGAAGCCGACGTCCTCAGCGTCGATCTCGCCCAATGGGGGCCCGCCGTGCTCGCCGGGAACCTGCCTTACTACATCACCTCCCCGATTCTCGAGCGAATCTTTCGCGCCCGCGCCGCCCTCCGGGAGGCCGTGCTCTTGGTCCAGAAAGAGGTCGCTGAACGCATCACGGCTTCGCCGAACTCCCGCGATTACGGTTACCTCACCGTCTCCGCGCAAACCTATAGCAGCCCTGAATTTCTCTTCCAGGTGAAGCCCGGCATGTTCCGGCCGCCTCCCAAAGTCGACAGCGCCGTCATCCGGCTCACCCTTCGCCCTGACGCCCCCGACGCCGAAGCCTTCCTGCAATTCGCCTCCCGCTGCTTTGCCCAAAAACGAAAAACGCTGCGCAATAATCTCGCTCCTTTTTACGGCCACGACCTCATCGACGCGCTGCCCGAAGCCGGGCTCCGCGCCGAACAACTCAGTGTCGCCGCTATGCGCGAACTTTACGCCCGTGTGATCGCGTAGAATCAGCGGATGCCCGTTTCCCGTATTCGACTCGCCGCCGCCGCCATCTTCATGCAGGTGCTGCTCGGCGTGATCTACTCCTGGTCCGTCTTTCGTGGGCCTCTCGCCCAACTCCACGGTTGGACCCGCGCCGAAACCATTGCGCCTTATCGCTACTCCCTACTCGCCTTCGCCGCCGCCATGATCATCGGCGGCCTCTGGCAGGATCGCAAAGGCCCCCGAGTCGTCGCCACCGCCGGTGGTCTCCTCCTCGGCCTCGGCTGCCTGCTCGCCGCTTTTCTCGGTGACACTCTGAACGGCCTGATCTTCTCCTACGGCATCGTCGCCGCTTTCGGCGTCGGCTTCGCTTATGTCACCCCCATTGCCACCTGTATCAAGTGGTTCCCCGATCAGCGCGGTCGCATCGTGGGGCTTGCCGTGATGGGCTTCGGCGTCGGCCCGCTGCTGTTCGGGCCGCTTCTGGAAACGCTCATCGGGAAAGACCCCGCCCAGTTCTCGACCACCATCCCGCACACGTTTCTGGTTCTGGCCGCCATCTTCTTCGTCGGCGTCGTCGGCGCCGCGCAACTCTATCAAGTGCCTCCCGCCGGCTGGCTCCCCGCGGGCTGGACGCCCCCTGTCGGCCGCGCCGCCGCCGTCGAAGTAGCCCCCCGGCAGATGCTCGCCACCTGGCAGTTCTACGTTTTGTGGATGCTGTACTTCTTCGGCACCGCCGTCGGGCTCACCGCCATCGGCGAAGCCACGCCCCTGCTTCAAGAAATGGCCAAGTCCACCGCTCTCCTCTCCGCCGGCGCCGCCCTCGGCGTCATGAGCATCTGCAACGGCCTAGGCCGCCTCGCTTGGGGCAGCGTTTCCGACCGCTTCGGCCGCAAACCCGCCATCCTCATGATGTGCGCCCTCTCCGTCCTCGCCTGCCTCGGCTTCCTGCGAACCGCCGGCAGCTTCGGCATCCTCCTCTCCGGCCTCTGCCTGGCTGCATTTGCCTACGGTGGCTATCTCGCCTTGATGCCCTCGCTGACCGCCGATTACTTTGGCCCGAAAAACGTAGGCGCCAACTACGGTCTCGTCTTTTCGGCCTGGGGCCTTTGCGGATTCCTCGTTCCCGGCTACTTCGCCGGCATTATGGATCGCGCCCGCGTCGCGGGAAACCTGGCGATCGGCTACGACGAAGTCTATTGGAAGCTAGCGCTGATTGCCTCCATCGGTGCGGCCGTCGCTGCCCTCCTCCGCCCGCCTCGCCGTGCAAATTAACCAAACCGTCATTCGTCAATGTATTGACATTTGTTATCCTGGTATTACCTCCCTCCAGGCTGTCTCTCAATACATGAAAACTAAAATTTGGATCGCTGCTGCGCTACTTGCGTGCCTCCAGATGCCGACCTTCGCCCAGACCGTTGCGGGCTTCGGTGGTCTCTCAGGCGTTGTTCGGGATGCTTCGGGCGCTGTTGTCCCCGGGGCCGACGTCTTGGTCGCTAACGAATCGAAGGGCATCCGCCGCCCGCTCTTGACCAACGAGGCCGGTGTCTTCACCGCCCCCGCGCTGGTCCCCGCCTCTGGATACTCCGTCAAAGTCACCAAAACCGGATTTGCCGCCTATGAGGGCAAAGGCCTCGAGATCCAGATTGGCCAAAGCGTCAACCTGAACATCGCGCTCAACGTTGCCAGCGCCGCTACCCAGGTCGAAGTCAGTGCCGCCGCCCCTCTCGTCGAATCGACGAAAACCGGCGTCTCCCAAGTAGTCGGCTCCCAGCAGATCCAATCCCTCCCCATCAACGGCCGCCGCGTCGATAGCTTCGTGCTGCTCACCCCGGCTGTCGTTCAGGACGGCACATTCGGTCTCGTCTCCTTCCGCGGTATCGCCGGCGGCAACGCCTTCCTCACCGATGGCAACGACACGACCAACCAGTTCTACAACGAAAACGCCGGCCGCACCCGCATCAGCTCCCAAATCTCTCAGGACGCCGTCCAGGAGTTCCAGGTGCTCTCGAACGGTTACTCCGCCGAGTTCGGTCGCGCCAATGGCGGCGTCATCAACACGGTCACCCGCTCCGGCGGCAACGACGTCCACGGCACGGCCTACTGGTTCTTCCGCAATCAGGATTTCAACGCCCGCGACCGGTACGCCAGCTTCAACCCGGACGAGAAGCGCCAGCAGTTCGGCGGCTCCGTCGGCGGCGCGATCAAGAAAGATAAATTGTTCTACTTCACGAACGTCGAACTCACCCGCCGCGACTTCCCCCTCATCAACCGGCTCATCAACCCCCAGTTGTTCGACGGCGCCGGTAACTTCATCGGCGCGTGTACCGCTCCCGCCGCCGCTTGTACCTCCGCCCGGTCCATTTTCGCCCGCCAGTTCCAGACCCTCGAGCGCACCGCCGACTCCGAACTCGGCTTCGCTAAAATCGACTGGCGCCCCAGTGACCGCCACAGCTTCAGCTTCTCCGGCAATTACCTCCGCTGGGTCTCTCCGAACGGGATCCAGACCCAGGCCGTTCTTACGAACGGCAACGGCATCGGCAACAACGCTAACTCCACCGTCCGCACCCGCTATGGCCGCGCCAGTTGGAC
>JBBRIO010000196.1:0-8835 GCA_038220855.1 Bryobacterales bacterium
TCCGACGGGGCCATCCGGGAATGCAGGAAGATCTACGCCGCCGACCTCGACCGCTACTTCTACCCCGATCAGTACAACAACCCTGCCAATTGGAAGGCCCATTACCTAACGACCGCGCCGGAGATTCTGGCGCAGACGGGCAACCGCATCACTCACTTCGTCGCGGCGATGGGGACGAGCGGAACGTTCGTGGGCACCACCCGGCGGCTGAAAGAGGTCAACCCTGACATCACCTGTATTTCCTGTCAGCCCTCGAGCGGCTTTCATGGCCTGGAAGGGCTGAAGCATATGCCAACCGCGATCGTCCCGGGCATTTACGACCAGGCCCTGGCCGATGAGCACCTCTGGCTCGAAACCGAAGACGCTTATCGCATGGCCCGGCGATTGGCCCGTGAAGAGGGTATTCTGATCGGGATCTCCGCCGGGGCGAACGTGCATGCCGCCCTGCAAATCGCCGAACGAATCAAGGCCGGCGTCATCGTCACCATCCTGTGCGACGGTGCCGAAAAATATCTCTCCGAACCTTTCTGGAACGATCCCCAATACTCATGATCCGCGTACAACCTCAACCCTGGGCCACGATGGTCGCCCACGCCCAATCGACCTATCCGAACGAATGCTGCGGCGTCATGCTCGGCTCGATCGACGACGACAACAAGGTGGTCGAAGTGGCGATGAACCTGGAGAACGCTTACGCCGGTCCGCAGAACGAGCACTACGAAGTCCGGCCCGAGGACCTGTTGATGGCCGATCGGGAGGCTCGCAAGCTCGGCATGGACGTGATCGGGATTTTCCATTCTCATCCGGACTGCGACGCTTATTTTTCAAAAACTGACCTGGAAAACTCCTGCCCCTGGTACAGTTTCATTGTTCTGAGCATCCAAAAGGGGACCTTTCATCATGCGAACAGTTGGCTCCCGAATGAGGAGCGGACGCTTGCCGCTCAAGAGCCTTTAGAATATTAAGAAGTAAGCAATGGCCAAGATTCTTATCCCTACCCCTTTGCGGCAATACGCCGAAAAAAACAACTCTGTCGATATCGCGGCCTCCACGGTCGGCGAAGCGCTGGCGAGTTTGACGACGCAGTTCCCGGACCTCCGGAAGAACCTTTACAACGACGAAGGCAAGCTGCGCAGCTTTGTTAACGTTTATGTGAACGACGAGGACATTCGCTATCTGCAGAAAGATGCGACGGCGATCGCCGACGGCGACACGATCTCGATCGTCCCTTCGATTGCGGGCGGCCGATGCTAACCCAGGAAGAAGTCTCTCGCTACAGCCGGCACCTGATCATGCCGGAGGTCGGCGTCGAGGGTCAAGAAAAGCTGAAGGCGGCTAAGGTGTTGTTGATCGGCACGGGCGGCCTGGGGGCTCCGGTGGCGATGTATCTGGCAGCGGCCGGGGTCGGCACGATTGGCCTGGTCGACTTCGACGTGGTTGACGTTTCGAACCTGCAGCGGCAGGTGATCCACGGGACCAAAGACATCGGCAAGAAGAAGATCGATTCGGCGGAAGAGACGATGCGGGACATTAACCCGCTCGTCAAGATCATCAAGCATGATGTGGCGCTGACGAGCGAGAACGCGCTGGCGATTATGGGTGACTACGACATCATCGCCGATGGTACCGACAACTTCCCGACTCGATTTCTGATCAACGACGCTTGCGTGATTTTGAACAAACCGAACGTCTACGCTTCCATTTTTCGTTTCGAAGGACAGGCGACGATTTTTGCGGCGGAGGGCGGGCCTTGCTACCGCTGCCTGTATCCCGAGCCGCCTCCTCCCGGTTTGGTTCCGAGTTGCGCCGAGGGCGGGGTGCTCGGGATTCTGCCCGGCGTAGTGGGGCTGATTCAAGCGACTGAGGTGGTGAAGCTGATCCTGGGAGCGGGCGAACCGTTGATCGGCCGGTTGATGCTGTACGATGCTTTGGCGATGCGCTTCCGCGAGTTGAAGCTGCGGAAGAACCCGGAGTGCGTTTGCGCGACTGGCGACATGAAACTGATCGATTATGACCATTTCTGCGGTATTGTGAAACAGCCGGAGCCGCCTCCGCTGGTTAACGAGATCGGGCCCAAAGAAGTGAAGGCCATGATTGATGAGCGGAAGGACTTCATCCTGATCGATGTCCGGGAGCCGCACGAGTTTCAGATTGGCCGGATTCCGACTTCGAATCTGATCCCGCTGGGCGAGTTGCCGAAACGGATTTCGGATCTGGACCCGAACGCGCAGTACGTGCTGCATTGCAAGATGGGCGGCCGCAGCGCCAAGGGCTGCGACGTTCTTCGAGCGGCTGGCTTTAAGCGGGTGTTGAATATGACAGGCGGGATCACGGCATGGTCGGAGCAGGTGGACCCCACCGTTCCCAAGTATTAGGCGTCTTCCTGCTCGCCCTGGTCTGGTTAGGCTGGGGCGTGCAGGGGGCGACGCTGGCGAGCGGTTATACCGACCCGGTCCGTCACATTCGGACCCAGGATGAAGCGCTGTACAGCTCGATCGCCATCGGCATGGCGGATCGCAATGAATGGCTGACACCCCGATTTTTGGGGCGTTTGGCGTTTGTGAAGCCGATTCTGGCGTTTCTGCCATCGGCCGTTGCGGTGAAGCTGTTTGGCGTTTCGAACTGGAGTTTGCGTTTGCCCTCGCTGTTGCTGGGGGCTTTGGCTTTGACGCTGGCGTGGCGGATGGCGGGGTGGGGCGCGTTTTTTCTGCTCGCGGCGAACTACACATTTTTCTCTTTGGCGCGGGCGAATATGACGGACGTTCCGTTGTTGGCTTGTACGATGGCGGCGATCTACTGGCAGGCGGGCGGCTGGCCGTGGGCGGCGGCGGCCATCCTTTGGAAGTCGGTGGCCGGGTTGCCGGCTTTGCTTTGGCAGCGGAGGCATTGGCGGTGGATTGCGCTGGCGGTGGCCCCTTGGCACTTGTACCAGTTGGCGACCAATACGGAGTGGTACTGGAAGGAGCATATCCTGGACGAGCACCTGCACTGGGGTTTGGCCGCGGCGGCGCAGGAGCCGGCTTGGAGTTTTTATCCGGTGCGGGCCTGGGAGATTGACCCGTGGCTGGCAGTGGCCGCGCTGCCCATGCTGGTTTGGCGACGGGACCCTTGGTTGGGCTTGAGTATTGGTTTGCTTTTTTTGTTTGGGTACCGGAACCCGACGTATCTGCTGCCGGTGTTCGCGGCGACGGCCGTCGCCGTGGGCCGCGAGTTGCAAGGGCGCTGGGCTTGGCTGCCTCTTTTGATTCTGCTTTTTCGGGCTCCGGCGCTGCATGAGGCCGCGGTGCCGGTGCCGAGCTACGCGGCGGGGATGGCGTACGCGGCGCTGCACCGGACGCAGGGGCTGATGGTTTATGGGCTGGCGGATGAGTTCGTGTTGACGACGTTGCGGCTGGCGCGGGTGCAGTATGTGCTGCCGGGGAAGGAGCCGCCGGCGCATACGCTCGACTTTCGAGCGCGTGGGATCGTGCTGTTCGGGGACGAATATCGAGAGACGACCGCGCCGGAGGGCACCGTTTTTCTAGTTCGGGATGGGGCGGAGCGGGATCGACTTTTCGCGGCGGCGGCGGGCCACGATTTATTGCTGCCGGAGGGGATGAAGTCGCCGAGCCACCGGCCGCAGGCGGCGGTCGGCGGATTTCGAATTTGGCTTTGTCATTAACTTTTAACTCATACTGCGCTATAACTTAGGGACGTCTATGAGTAAATTCTTGCTAATTGTGATGGGGCTTGCGGCCATGCCGCTGCTTGCTCAGTTTGACTCAGCCACGGTGCTGGGAGTGGTTCGTGACGCGTCCGGCCTAGGCATTCCGAAAGCGAAGCTGAAGCTGAGCAACACACGGACCGGAGTCGAGGCCAGTGCGGAATCGGACAGCGGCGGGAGCTTTCAGTTCCAGACCGTGAAGCCTGGTTTTTATAAAGTTTCGGCCGAATCGGCTGGTTTTAAGACCGCCGTGGCCAAAGAGTTTCAAGTGACCGTGAACGCTCGTCAGCGGGTCGATTTGCAGTTGGAAGTCGGCTCGACGACGGAAAGCGTGACGGTGAGCGACGCGGCGAAGATTTTGGAGACCGATTCGAGTTCGCGCGGAACCGTGATCGGCGCGCAGCAGGTGGTGAACCTGCCGTTGAACGGCCGGGCTTACGCCGACTTGGCACTGCTGGCGCCGGGCGTTCGGCGAAGCACGATTTCGAATACGCGGGACGCTTCGTTCAATGTGAACGGGATGCGGAGTTCGCAGAACAACTTCGTGGTCGACGGCGTGGACAACAACTCCTACGGGACCTCGAACCAGGGCTTTTCGAACCAGGTGGTGCAGGTGACTCCAGACGCAATGCAGGAGTTTCGATTGGAAACGAACAACTTTTCGGCCGAGTTTGGCCGGGCGGGCGGGGCGGTGATCAACGCTTCGATTCGGAGCGGAACGAACGAACTGCATGCCTCGGCGTGGGAGTATTTGCGGAACACGTCGCTGAATGCGACGGGCTTTTTCAAGCCGGTTAACAACCAGAAGCCGACGTTGATTCAGAACCAGTTTGGGGTGGCGGCGGGCGGCGCGCTCGTGAAGAACAAGATGTTCATTTTTGGCGACTACGAGGGATTCCGGCGGACGAGCCGCGTGATCACCTTCGCCACGCTGCCGAACCTGGCGATGCGGCAGGGCAACATGGGAATCCCCATTCGCAACCCGTACACGGGCGTTGTTTACACGGACGGGGTGATTCCCGCTTCGGCGATCAGCCGTTCGGCGCGAGAGATTTTGGCGGATTTGCCGGCACCGAATCGGCCCGGAGCCGGTCCGATTGGAGTAGGCAACAATTTTGAATCGCAGCCAAACCGGACGGACCAGAACGACAAGGGCGACATTCGCTACGACCAATACTTCAATTCGAAGTGGACGGCTTTTGCGCGGTACAGCCATCGGCTGCTGGGCAACCTGGAACCGGCGGCGATTCCGGGACCGTCGGGTGGAAACGCCAACGGTACGGTTCGGGTGCGGAACGAGCAGATGGCGCTGGGCACGACGTACACGTTGAGCCCGACCTCGCTGATAGAGTTCCGGATGGGCATTTCGCGGACCGAGGGCGGCAAGCTTCCGCTGTTTGCGGGGACGCCGACGATTGGCGAGCGATTTGGAATTCCGAACATCCCGAACGATAAACGGTTCACTGGCGGGGTGATGAGCACGGGTATCAATGGCTTTACTTCGATTGGGGTGCAGGGATCGAATCCGCAGTTCCAGAATCCCTTCGTGATCAACCCGAAGGTAAACTACGCGAAGATTTTAAACAAGCACAGTTTGAAGGCGGGATACGAGTATCAGAGCATCGATACGGATATCGACGACTTCAACCCGAAATACGGATCGAACAGCTTTAACGGCCGTTTTTCGCAGGCTCCGGGCACGGCGACCGATGATCGGCAGTTTGTGGCCGATTATTTGATGGGCGCCCGGTCCAACTATGAGTTGAATACGTCGACGATTGTGAACTATCGGCAGCGGATGCATTTTCTGTACCTGCAGGATGACTTTAAGGTTTCGCAGCGACTGACCTTAAACCTCGGGCTGCGGTATGAGTTTGCGACTCCGCAGTGGGAAGCGCAGAACCGGCTTTCGAATTTTGACCCGTCGAACAACACGATGATTTTGGCCAAAGATGGATCGTTGCGGGATCGGGCTCAGGTGAACCCGGACCGGAACAACATTGGGCCGCGAATCGGCGCGGCCTATACGTTGAATGACAAGACGGTGGTTCGGGCGGCATTTGGCGTTAGCTACATTCACTTCAACCGCATGGGCGGCGAGAATTTGTTGGCTTACAACCTGCCGTTCATTTTGAACCCGAGCATTAACCAAGTGGCTCCCGGGGTGCCGAACGGGGGGCAGGCGTTGTGCCCGACCACCGGAAACTATCTCCCGGCGACGTGCTTTTTGCCCTTCGAACGTGGCTTTCCGGACAACTTCCTGAACATCGCGAACGTGCGGACGAATACGGTGCGGACGAACCAGATTCCGTTCAATCTGCCTTCGGCTTCGGTGAAGAGCTACCATGTGACGATTCAGCGGCAGATCGCCGCGGGGTTGGTGCTGGACGTTGGCTACGTGGGAACGATTGGCCGGAACATGATGATTTTGGGCGACTTGAACACGGCGCGTCCGAACAATCCGGGGGAGAATCTTTCGGTGGATGCCCGGCGGCCGATTCCCGGATTTAGCTATATCCAGTCTGCTTTCGCGGGAGGGTTCCTGGATTATCACGCTTTCCAGGCCAAGCTGGAACGGAAGTTTGCGAACGGTTTTTACCTGTTGAACTCGTTTACCTGGTCGAAGGCGATTGACAACGCTTCGGGCCATTTGGAGACGGCGAACGGGGATAACAGCCGTGTGAACTACCTAAACCTGGCGGGGGAGAAGGGCTTGGGCGGCTATGATCAGCCGTTCAACAATGTAACGACGTTCCTGTACGACCTGCCGTTTGGTAAGGGCCGGAAGTTCGGTTCGAGCTGGAAGAAGGCGACCGATTTGGTGGCTGGAGGTTGGCGGCTTTCGGCGATTAACTTCTCAGGAAGTGGAACGCCGGTGAATTTGACCTGGGGGCCGTCGGCTCAGTTTCAGGTGAGCGGAGCGCCGAATTACCGGCCGAACATCACGGGTAACCCGGTGATGCCGGAAGGGCAACGGACCATTCAGCGCTGGCTGAATCCGGAGACCGTGGTGAACCCGACGGATCCGCGGTTCCCGTTTGGCAATGCGGGGCGGAACATCGTCCGCGGTCCGGCGATTCACCAGATGAACTTTGGGCTCCACAAGGACTTCCACATTACGGAGAAGTTTAAGACGGAGTTCCGGATGGAGGCGTTCAATTTCTTGAACAAGACCAACCTGGGGAATCCGAATGCGAACCGTTCGAGCGGTGGTTTCGGGACGATTACGGGGTTGAACACGCCGGCTCGCGAAATCCAGTTTGCGCTGCGGCTGGCGTTTTAGGGTAGGTAGGATGGACCTGACGAAGGAGTGGCTTATTGGCTGCTCCTTCCGAGTCTTAACGGGAGGTTACCGTTTCGGCTTTTTGGCGGTGGCGTGGCGGGCTTCGTAGTATTCGATATAGAGTTTGGCGGGGACGCGTTTGATGGCTTGGCCGAGGACGTTGAGATCGAGGTCGCCGAGTTTTTTGAAGCGGATGCAGGATTTGCCTTTGTCGAGTTTTCTGCCGGACTTGGCCCATTCGGATTCGAACCAGGCGGTGTCCGCGCCGTCGGCTTGGATGTAGAGGGACATGAGATAGACGGCCATGTTGTTTTTCTGAGAGGCGAGGCCGGCGAACGGGAGTGGGTCTTTGGGATTGCAGTGGTAGCCGGCGGGGTAGACGGAGTGGGGGATGCTGTAGCCGATCATGCCGTAGGCCATTTTTTCCTGGTAGGCGGAGTCGAGGTTGGCGAGAATGACGGCGCGGACGGCGGCGATGACTTCGCGGCGGTCGGGGGGAAGTTCAGCGAGGTATTCTTCGACGGTGGCGGCGGAACTGGTCATGGTTAGGGAGTTTACCATAACTAGCATTTTGCTTGACACGGAGCGAACGCTAGGTGAAGATGGCCGTCTAGGAGTTACTCAACTATGTCTCTTTCTCAACAGGTCATTGCCGAATTGGCGATGACCCAGGATTTTTTCAATCGTTCGACCCGGAACTTACCGGAGTCGCTTTCGGGATTCGCTCCGGCGCCAGGGATGATGACCGCGGCACAGATTGTGGCGCATGTGGCGCAGACCGTGGATTGGTTTGTCGAGGGGGCCTTCCGGGCGGAGGGGTTCGACATGGACCACGAAGCGATGGCGAGCGAGACGAATGGATACGATTCGTTGGAAGCGGCGCGGGGGTGGTTTGAGAAGGCTATCGCGGCGGCATCGGCGACGTTGGGGGCTAAGTCGGACGCGGAGTTGTTGGAGTTGATGCCTCCGGGGCCGATTATGGGTGGGGCCCCTCGGATGTCGATTCTGGGGGCAATTATTGACCATACGGCGCATCATCGGGGGGCGTTGACGGTATATGCGCGATTGAATGGGATGGTGCCTCCGATGCCTTATATGGAGATGTAAGGGGCGTCAGAGGGATAGAAGGACCTAATGGGGATGAGGGATCAGCTTAAAGACCCGATACTCGTCCCCTTCGATTTTGAAATAAAACCGCCAATCGTCGTTGACGCGGGCTTGCCAAAAATTAGTGGCCTCGTCGTATTTCTTTGCACGCAAGGACGGGTGATTTAGGTTTCGAACCAAATAGTTGAGTTGCTTGAGGAACGCCTTTTGAACGGGTACGGGCGCTTCTGTCCAGGCCTCAAGCACCGATTGCGAGAGCGTTACGATCATCGACTACTTTTGGGTTTATTAGCTCGTTCGCGCTTGAATTTCCTGAGGTAGGTGCTTATTTCGGTGCTAGTGCTAAAGGGTCCATGAAAGGGGTCCTGGGCAGCTTGCTCCAATTGGGCATTGATAGCTTTACGCTGGTTGGGCGTATATTCATCCTTAGGCAGCGGCTCAGTCCTTGTAACAATGGTGATTCGGCCACGAGTGGCTTTAATCTCAACCAGGTCGCCTACGGCGATGCCGGCGCGGCGTTGGATCGCGGCCGGAATTCTGATGGAAGATTTTACGACGTTGGTCATGGCGTGCACCTAAACAGTCAACGTTGGAATAATAGCACGTAAAACACTAGAAGCCCATGAACATCAACGGGTTAGTGGTCGTCGCAGTTCTCTTCTTAATTGGCTTTATCGAGCCGCGGAGGCAGTAGCGGTGCGGATACGGATCATTATTAAAGCGGCGGCGTTGGGGGCTTCGA
>JBBRIO010000197.1:0-8809 GCA_038220855.1 Bryobacterales bacterium
AGGTCCGCATGAACGGCGCAGGTAAAGCGAAGGCCCTTTTGCTCGGCGCGAAGCCGCATCGTTCCACAGATGCGTTCGACCAGAACGCGCGGGGCAAATGTAACCGGCGAGACTTCGAGGTGACCCGATTCGATTTTCGACAGATCGAGGATATCGTTCAAGATGATCAACAGCCCTTCGGCGGAGTCTTTGACGATGCGGAGATGCTCTTGGATTTCCGGCGACTCGGCGTGGTCGAGGGCGAGGTTGGTCATGCCGATAATGCCGTTCATGGGAGTGCGGATCTCGTGACTCATGTTGGCGAGGAACTCGCTCTTGAATTGGCTGGCGGCTTCGGCGCGTCGCTTCTCCGCATCGAGTTGGGCGGTGCGCTCTGCCACGGCGAGTTCCAGGCGCTGGCGTTCGAGCCGGTTGTGACGGCTCCAGAAACGGACCGCGAAATATGCCATGGCCACCGCGAGCAGTCCGGTCAAAGACCGAAACCAAACACTGCTCCACCACGGCGTGGCGATGCGAATCGGCAAGCGGATGACGGGAGAAGTCCACCTATCCGGCCGGTTGGTGGCCTGGACCTCCAAGCTATGTTCGCCGAAAGGGAGATTCGAAATCGTCACCTCGGGCACAGTGGTCTCCGACCACGATTCCGACCCCGAGAGGCGGTAACGAAACGAGACGTGATGTTGGCGGGTGTAGCCCGGCGCGGCAAGGTGGACCCGTAAAGAGTTCGCCTTGGCTGGCCCTTCGAGCAGGCCTTGACCCAGTTGCCAGTTTTTCTCCCCCAGTTGAGCGTCCGTGATCGCGGCCGCCGGAACGGGCTCTTCGGGCCGGGTATCGGGCTGGTAGCGAGAAAAGCCTCGGCTGGTGCCAATCAAAAGACTGTTATCTTTTGCCGCCCAGACGGCCTCCGCGTTGGTGTCGTCCCAGACCAAGCCGTCGCGCTGGTCAAGATGGGTCCAGGATTGACCGTCGAAGGATTCGAGGCCGCGATCGGTGCCGACCCAAAGCCGGCCGCGAGCATCGTGCTGAATAAAGTAGGCGAAGGTCGTAAGCGGGCCCTGTCCCGCATAAAAGTGAGTCGTCTCCACCAGGCGTTCGTCGCTAAAGCGTAGTCGCGTCAAGCCCACGCCGTTGTTGTAACCGATCCAAAGTTCATCCGGCTGGATCGGGGACGCCGCCAGCGCAAAGACATGATCTTTCAGTAACCCGTTCTTGCTGTCCCAATGGCGCCACTCGCGTCCATTGAAACGATACAGACCGCGCGCCCCGCTAACCCAGATATTGCCCCGGCTGTCTTCCCGAATCAGGTTGAGCTCGAGAGGAAGTCCGGGCAACGTCACCGGTCGAAACTCGCGCTTCGGGCGGTCAACCTCGAACAGACCCGAGGGGCCCGCCGTCACCCAGACGCGGTCCTGCTTGTCGACGAGGATCGACTTGATCCGGGTCAACGGGAGGGCCCTCCATTGGCGTTCGACGGCTTTGGTGCGAGGGTCGAAACGAGTCAGTCCATTCGGCATTTCGGCCAGCCACAGCGCCCCGTCGCGGGTGCGGGCCATGCTGCGGATCACTCTTTGTCCGGTACGGGGTTCGTGCGTGAACTGCCATCCGTCGTTCGCTTTCCTACCCTGGTAGAGTCCACCCCCGGTAGCCACCCACAGCTGGTCGGAGCCCTCCGGCTGAAAGTTCCAAACCGCCGTCGATTCCAGCCCCTCCCGTTCGTCGAAATTCTCCCAAACATCCCGACCCACTTGACGAAGCACGCCCACGCCAATCACCGCCATCCAAAGTGTGTCCTGAGCTTCGATCACGTCGGAGACCTCGGCCCAGATCCCTTGTTTGCGGCCGAAGGAGCGGCAGGAGTTGGCCGGCAGCGGCTGGCAGACGGTAAGACCTGATTTCGTGCCCAGCAGCACTCGGCCGGCGGCGTCCATCTTCAGGCGGGCATAGCGAACCGTTTCGAACGAGGACCCGGGAAATGGATCTTCAAAGCGGGACCCCGCGAGGGGCAAACGACGGACGAGCGACTTACTGCGGGTCCACAGGGCACCGTCACGGTCGACCGCGAAACTCTCCCATACTGACTCGGGTAAGCCTTCGGCAGGGCCATAACTGACGACCCCGGAGGCAGTCTCCTGCCAAAGCCGCCCCGCCTCGCTCCACCACAGCGATTGGCGGACCGGGTCATCAAAGACGCCGTGGACCGGCCCCGCTTTGCGCTTCCAACGAAGCGGTTCGTTTCGGCCCCGCCATTCGGCCAGCCCCAGCAGAGTAGCAATATAAATCTCCCCCCGGATCCCCTGGGCAAAGGGGGTTGCCCCCGGGGCACCGATGTCGGCCGGCAGCGGCACAGCTTCCCCTTTGAACTTCTCCATCCGAATAACGCCACTCCGTGTCGCAATCCAAATCACTCCCTCCCGGTCTTCAAACAAAGCGTTGATGTAGTCGGTCGCGATCGGGCGGCCCTGGTTGCGGTGTTCGATAAAGCTGCGACCGTTCGAATAGAACAGGCCGTTCTGCGTGCCGACCCAGAGGAAGCCAGCGCGGTCACGCAGCAGCGCCTGGGCCCCTAAACTATGGAGGCCCTCGGCCGCGCCAAAGTGTTGTACCGGCAGATGTTGGCCTAAAAGCGAGTAGGCAAACGCGGAGGTGGCTATTCGGAACAGGAGCGCCCGCATTGGGATCGTTATCGGCAAATGACGGCTAATGTTTAGTCAAATTTGAGATCGAGACGCGATCCGGCCGCTTGAACTTGCGTAACTCGCTTCGTTCCTGCCGGAAGACGACTTAGACAGACAGTATAACTCCGCTCGACCGATTCCCCGGCGTCGAGGTAACTGAAGAGCGGACGGTCGAGCATCCGACCGCGTCGGATCAGTTCGGGATACGGTTGATGAAGCCCGGTCGAACCAAACTCGAGGCCGCGGGCGACGGGCCGGCCTTTGGCCACGTCGCGCCATAGGTTGAGCCATGGATAGTCGTTCGTTTTCCAGAGATAAGCCAGCACGAGCCCCGAGGTCGGGCTAGCGGCCGTTACCCAACCCGTCGGGCCCGCAATGACGTAGGAGACGACGTTCGGAAGCGGGTCCGCCGTCAAGCGGCGGAGGTCCGCGGTGTGAGCCCGCGGAAACGGTTGCGGCTCTTGATTGGGAGTCGCTTGCGCAAACCCAAGGCCGGCGTTGGCGTCGATAAATGTCTCTTCGTCCAGAAACGGCGGCGCGATGGTCGGATGCTGGACCATGTTGTAAACGCGCCCGGTCGGGTTGCGATTGGTCACCCGTTCCCGCACGTTCAATGTTGCACCCGTCAGCGTGACGTCGCGTTCGATGCTGAGGTTGGCGATGGGGAGTTTGGCCGCCATCGTGCGTGGGCCTGTTGCCTTCCAGAGAACTCTCGGTGCTTCCCCATGGTATGGAACGCCGCGAGCAATCTCCGCTTCCGAAGGCGCGCCCCACCGGTCGAGGCAAACGAAGTGACCCCGCAGCGGTTCTACTTTTGGCTCGACAGTCTGGACCCAGGTGAACGGATTCACCCCCGAGCCCGTAAGATGGAAATCAACGAGCGCGCCACCGCGAAGATCGAAGGAAACTGATGCGTCCGGCGAGGAGATAGTAAGCATAGGGAGAACCGCGGATGGACTGAGAACGGCGGAAGTCAGCAGCGTCGAGGCAAGGCGGCGAGTCATGCGGCTGAATTTATCATGATTCCGCGCAGGGCGCTGGCCAAGGCCGGAAGATCGGCGGAACTTAGGCAAGTGGGATTGATGAGGAGGTTGCCGAGGTGGAGTTCCGAAGGGTCAACGTGGATGGCGGGCGAGCTGTTTTGGAGACGGAAGCAAGCTTGGCGGGCCTGGGGCAGCGCGAGGGCCAGCCGGGGCACCGTTTCGAGCCGCAGCGAAAACCCGGCCTCCGGAAGAAGAGCGCAAAGCTCATCCAGGATCGCCAACCAGCGCCTCCGCCGGGAGTCGTCCGCTTCGGCGGCGAACCGCTCCAGCGCGACGAGCAGGCCGACGATCGTCTCCTTGCCGACCTTACACGTGCGGCCGATTCCATGCGCCGGCAGGCCCGGCAGGCGGTGCTTGTCAATCAACCCGGACGGTGGGTTCCACTGCTCCCAGTCGAGGTCGAGATCGAGATTTTGCAAAATTGCCGACATGATCAGATCGCGGCGGCCGCAAAGGATGCCAGAGCCCTGGGGCCCGGAGATCGCCTTACCCCCCGAGAAAACAACGAGGTCGGCACCCACTGCGATGAAGGCCTGGAGATTGCCGACGGGAGGAAGTTGGGCGGCGGCATCGACCAGAACGGGCAGGCTGTGTTCGTGCCCAACGGCGACCACCTCGGCGAGCGAGGGAAGCGAATGGGCGGAATCGACGTAGAGGATGGCGACCGTCGCGGGAGTGATCGCCGCGGCAAGCTCCCACGGTTCGGCATCGCGCACGCCTGCCCCGGCATAGCGGTCCGGCAGGCCAACTTCCACCAGGCGAACCCCGGCCGCGCGGACGGCGTGGTCGTAAGCGTTGCGCTGGCTGCGGACTACGATCACTTCGGGCTGCGGCCCGGTGAAATCCGGAAGCTGCGCCATCCGAGCCGGGTTGAGCCCCGCGACGCAGGCGGCCGTGCCGAGCAGCAGCCCCGCAGCCGCACCGGTAGTGACGATGCCCGCCTCGGCGCCTGTGATGCGCGCGATCACGCGGCTAGCCGCGGCCTGCAGTTCCGCCATGTCGACGCAATGCGTTGCCGCCTCGGTCATCGCGGTGATCACTTCGGGAGCCAGGAACCCGCCGGAGACGCGGGTGGACGGGCCCTTAGCGTTGATAATTGCGGGCACGCCGAGGTCGGAGTAAATAGCCATGTCCAGTTAGGATAATGGAGTCAGGCGGCCGAACGGTTGACGAGGTTATTGCGGGGCTCGGCCGCGTTCCGGATGAAGAAGGCGTGCGAGAGGGCGCTGGCCACCATCCGGTAACCGCGTTGCGAAGGAGATTCGATCAGCCGCTGCAGCGTCTGCAGCAGCCGGGGCAGGTCGAGCAGTTCGGCGATCGCCGGTTGACTCGCGAAGCCTTCCATCGCGGCTTCTGTATTGGCCAACTTCGGCAGAAACACCGAGATCGCGTCGGGATTCTGGTGGAGGCGAATCGAGTCCGGCATCAGCCCTTCCATCGCGCGGCGAAGGGGACGCCGGTTGCGAAAAATCTGCGGCGGAAGCGATAAGCAGGTACGAATAAACGTCGCGTCCAATGTTGGGTCGAGGACCTGCATGCCGTGGGCACCAGCCAGCGCTGACCAATGAAACGGATCGTTCCGGTGAAGCAGAGCAACCCGGGGATGAGGGTTGGCATCCAAACGGCGTTGCGCGTGGCGAAGCAGTTCCGCAAAGCCATGTTCCTGCACGAAGGATGGACGAAGCAGCGAAGCCGGTTCGCTCGCACTGGGGGAAGGGAACCAGGAACGTCGCCACCAGGGCGGCCGTCCGCCCCAGGAGAGGGTGGCGCCGCCTCCTTGGCCGATGAGCAGCGCGGAGTGCCCCAGCGCCTGCGCTTCGGCCAGCAGCGGAAATTGCCACGGCGGATGGCTATGGCAATCCGGCGAGCCGGTGATGACGACGGCCGAATGCCACGCCGAGACGGGGCATTGTGACGAAGCGGAGACGAGGCGAATGTTCAGGTTGGCATGCCACTTGGCCAGGCTGCCGAGGCGAGGCGTCAGGTTCGGGGCCACGGTAAACGCCGCGAGGTTCTCGCCCGAAGAATAGAGCAGCCGGGCGGCCGTAGCCGTCAGTGCCGCGGAGTTGAAGCCCCCGCTGAGCGTGGTGGCGGGACGCGATACCGAACGAATCCGCGATTCGACGGCCTGCCGAAAACTCGATTCGAAAAGCAGCTGATGGTCATCCGCCGAGCCGCGAGCGAGAGGGACATTGCTATCGATCTTCGCGTAGGCAAGCAGTTGGCAACTCTCCGCCGTCAGCAGCAGCGCATGGCCCGGCGGCAGGCGGCGGACGTAGCGATACGCCGTGCTGTCGGCCGGGCAAGGCAGGTGGGACAACGAGAGAACGAGGTGGTCCCAATGCGGCTGGCGCGAGAGATCGGGCAGCGTAAGCACGGCGTTGATCAGCGACGCACAAGCGAACTTGCCGGGGGACTGGTGGTAATACAGATCGGCCATGCCGAACGGATCTCGGGCGACCACCATCTTGCGTTCCCGCGAGTTCCAGGCGGCGAACTGCCAGTCGCCCTGGAGGCGGGCGAGCGCCTTCGTTTCAAAGCGCAGAAAGGCGTGGTAAGCCAGAGCCGCGTCGGAGACGTTCGCCGGCAAATGAAGCGCCTCGCGCACATCCTCGCGATTGTCGAGCCGCGCATTGCCGGCCCAGGTCCAGCCGCTGGCTGGGTCGCTCCACAGGCCCGAACTGCGGCCTCCCACCTCCTGCGCAAAGCCAAGCGAAACGCCATCCAGCCCGATGTGCTGGCCGCTCGGCGTACCGGGAGGGGCAATGGCATACAGCATGGCGGGCAACGGCGAAGGGCCGGCGGTGAGCACGGCGCAAAGGGAGGTCATGGCGGGGTACCCGAGTAGTGGCCCAGAACCCGTCAACCTCTCCGGAAAATCGAGCGATCAGGCTGACTTCATCATTTCGTCCCACGTCACTTCGCGTTTCGCGTCGATCGCCAGTTGGCCGAGAATCGCGGTAAGCGTGCTCTCGGCTGCCCGAACGCCCACGTTCTCTGGCTCGCCGGACTTCACCCGGCGGACGAACTCTTCGAGCGCATCGGCCGTAATGTCGCGCTGCGACTTCTCCGTCACCAGCCCACCGCCTGTGTTGTAGGACCAGTATTCCCGCGCCGTTTCGATAAACCCGTTTTCGCCGATGTACCGTTCCCGGTTCGACCGGAAGAAACGCGGCGTCATTTGGGAACCGATAAACGACATCTGCACCCGGTCCGGATAGTCGTAGGTCACCGAGAGATGGTCGAGCAGGTCCCCCCGTTTTTCTACCGCGCGCCCGCCCGTGCCGACCGCCTTCAACGGGTGACTGCCCAGAAACCAGTTAATCGCATCGAGGTTATGGACGTAAGTCTCCACGATAACTTCGCCGAAGGTGGAACGCCAAAGCTTCCATTGTCCGAGCTTCTCTTTTTCATTCCGCGGCGGAGCCAGCGCCGGCTCGTTGCCCTGCAACGCGAACTTCAAAAACTCCCCGTGAACCTCACGGATCTTGCCGATGGCTCCCGAAGCCAGGAACTTCTGCGCCTTCACGTAGACCCCGCCATAGCGCTGTTGGAAGCCGAAGGTGATGTTGATCTTCCGGTCGGCGCTATCGGCGGCCTTCATCACCCGCTTGCAACCGGCGACGTCCAAGCCGGCGGGCTTTTCCATGTAGATGTGCTTGCCGGATTTCACGGCGGCTTCAAAGTGTTCCGGGTGCAGATAAACCGGCGTCGCGATCATCACCGCATCGACGTTGGGGTCGGCGAGAAGATCCTGAAAATTCTGATACGTCTTCGCGTCGGGGTTGCCGATCTTCGCTTTCGCCGCGGCGACCGTCTCCGGCACGACGTCGCAGATGGCGACCAGCTTGGCCCGTGGGTCCTTAGCCATCAGGGCCCCGGTATAGGAGCCTCGATTGCCGGCACCAATCAGACCAACGCCCAGGGCGCTGTTCTGGGCCGAACCACGAACAGCTTGGAAGGGAACGAGCGAGGCGGCTTGCAAGGCGGTGCGTCGAGAAAGAGACATTAGTTTTCCTTACATGCCGCAGGCTTCGAGCAGCACGGCATGAGTCATAAGATCGTGTTCGGCCGAGTAAGCCGGGGCTTGGCCCGAGCGAATGATAGCGGCCATTTCCCGGAAGTCGGCGGTGTACGCGAGGCCGGGGGGATCCGGCGGGATGAACGATTGCTCGCCTGCCTTGTAAGGGCCCGCGGCGGCCTTCAATTGCACCGTCAGCCGGGCAGGCGCGAAGGGCGAAGCTTTGGCCGAACCGTTCGTGCCGATCACCTCGACATAGCGGTGCTGGTTGCCGTGGGGGTCGAAACCGCCCATCGAAATCTCGGCCAGCGCGTTCGGATATTCGAGCACGACCAGGTTGTTATCAGCGAGGCCGTCGTTGTTCGACCCGTGATGCCGAATGAAGCCTTGCACCCGCGTCGGCTTGCCCAGCAGCGCGGTGGCCCGGTCGATCAGATGGCAGCCTTCGGAAAACATCATGCCGCCTTTGTACCGGGCCAGGTGCTGCCGCTCCTCGGCCAGAATCGGTTTTTCGATTGAGGCGCGAAAGCGGTGGACCTCGCCGAGCCAGCCCTGCCGCGCCGCGGCGAGCACGGCTTCCATGGCGGGATGGTAGCGCCATTGATAGCCCATCTGGACGACGAGGCGCTTGCGCGCGGCGTCCGCGAGCAGCTTGCGGAGTCCTGCCAGGTCGGCCCCGGGCGGCTTGTCGAGGTGCACGAATTTCCCGGCGTCGACGGCGCGTTGCGCAAACGCCAGATTCTCGGTGGCCCCGGCGAATTCGACGGCGATGAGTTCGATCGAGGGGTCGCGAAGATAGGCCTCGGACGGCTCCGCCGAAGCCCCTACAAAGTCATACTCGGCCATGCTGGCCAGGGCCTTCTGCTTGCTGAGGGCGTGGCCGTGTCCGGTGCCGGCCATGGCCACACGAATGGGCTTGGCAACAAACAGCGGAGCGGCGAGGAGCGTTCGGCGGGTCATCTTAGGGGGCCAGGATCTGAATCAGTTCGGTGGCCCCATCAGCGATGACATCGAGTTCGGCCTTGCCTTGCACGAAGATCGTATCCCGTTCGCCGGCCTTCAGCTCGTTC
>JBBRIO010000198.1:0-8764 GCA_038220855.1 Bryobacterales bacterium
TGGAAACGGCTCCCAAAACGATCCAAGCCGCGTAGTTCCGCACAATTCCGCCCTGCAGCAGCCGAAACAGACTCCCGAGACCCATCGCGCCCGATGCGGCACCGTGCACCATCCCTTCATCGATCACCCCTTGGTCGAATACCTGCCACAAGAAGTGGCGCGAGGTGCGGGCAATCGGTTTGACGATCGCGGCGTCGTAGGCTTCATCTACGAAGTACTTGTTATAGACCAGGTTGTAGAGGCCCGAGAAGGAACTGGCGAAAGCATCCCCCAATCCGGGGCTGACGATATAGAAAAAGTAGCTAAAACCGATACCGACGAGACCGGCGATCGAACCGATCACCTCAAGCGAGAAATCGTGGCCATGGGCTTGAGCCGGCAACACGTTTTCCAGGAAGTGGGGGACATTGAAGACGAACCCGCCGACCACCGACAGCACCGCGAGAGCCGCCAGCGGAACCCACATAATCGCCGGCGATTCGTGCGGATGGGCGTGGCCCTTGTACTCCCCGAAGAAGGTGAGGAAAATGGTCCGGAAAACGTAGAAAGCCGTCATCATCGCCGTCAGCACCGCCACCCAGAACATCCACGGCGAGTGCGCGTAAACCGAAGCCAAAATAGCTTCTTTCGAATACCAGCCGGAGAAAAACGGAAAGCCTGCGATGGCCAGCGCGCCCATCAGCAGCGTGAAAAACGTGATCGGCAGTTTGCCCCGCAACCCGCCCATCTGGCGCATATCCTGTTCGCCGTCCAGCGCGTGGATCACGGAACCGGAACCCAGGAACAGCAGCGCCTTGAAGAACGCGTGCGTGACCAAATGGAACACTGCGGCGGCATAGGCACCGGAGCCAACCGCCAGGAACATAAAGCCCAACTGCGAAATGGTCGAGTAGGCGTATACCTTCTTGATGTCGTTCTGCACGAGGCCGATCGTCGCCGCGAAGAAGGCAGTGGCCAGACCGATGTAGGCTATCGTATCTTTCGCAATCGGGGCATGTTCAAACAGCGCCGAAGCGCGGCAGCAGAGGTAGACCCCGGCGGTGACCATCGTCGCCGCATGGATCAAAGCCGAAACCGGCGTCGGACCTTCCATCGCGTCCGGCAACCACGTATAGAGCGGAATCTGCGCCGATTTGCCCGCCGCGCCGAGCAGGAGCAGCAGGCAGATGGTGGTCAGGACACCAACCGAAACTTCGACGGGCATACCCTTCACTTTGGCCGCCACCGCCTGGAAGTCGAGCGAGCCGAACGTGTTGATCAGCAGCAGCATCGCCAGCATCACGCCGAAGTCGCCGATGCGGTTCACGATGAACGCCTTCTTGCCCGCGTCGGTCGCAGACTGCTTCAGGAAGTAGAAACCGATCAGGAGATACGAGCAGAGCCCCACCCCTTCCCAGCCCACAAAGAGCAGGAGGAAGTTGCCGGACATCACGAGCACCAACATAAAGAACATGAACAGGTTCAGGTACGTGAAGAAGCGATAAAATCCGCCCTCGTGAGACATGTAGCTGGTGGCGTAAATATGGATCAGCGTGCCGATCCCGGTGACGACGAGCAACATGACAGCCGAAAGGCGGTCGATCACGAGGTCGACGCTAAGCTGGAACGAACCGGAGGAGATCCAGGTGAAATAGCTTTCGCGGATCTCAGTTTCCAGCGGCATTGCGCCGCTCAGAACTTTGAGCACCCAAAGGAACGACAGAAGCACGCTGCCAACGGCGATGGCGGACTGGATGCCTTGGCTCGAACGACGACCGGTCAGGCCGTTCAACACGGCACCGAGCAAGGGGAAGATAGGGATAAGCCAAAGTTGCATTGGGGATTAGTTTTTGAGCGAATCGATCTCGTCGATTTGAAGCGTGTTGCGGTTGCGGAAGATGGTCAAGATAATCGCCAGGCCCACCGCCGCTTCCGCCGCGGCGACCACCATGACGAAGAAGCTGTAGATTTGGCCGTCAACCTTGCCGAACTGGTAGGAGAAGGTGACGAAGCTGAGGTTCACCGCATTGAGCATCAGCTCAATGCACATGTAAATCGTGATGATGTTCTTGCGAAACAGGAAACCGAATGCCCCGATCGCGAACAAAATCGCACTCAGGATCAAGTAAGCATTCAGCGGAACCGTCGCCGTAAAGAATCCGGGCGGAAGCAGTTGGGACATTAGTCGATCTCCTTGCGGGCCAGGACGACAGCACCGGCGATGGCGACGAGGATCAGTATCGAAGTGACTTCGAACGGCAACAGGTACTGGGTAAATAACGCCCAGCCGACCTCGCGCGGGCCGCCCCCGGTGAAGGCGCCGAACTTCACGGCCTTCGCGTTCGACATCGACTGCGTGATCACGTAGCTAGCGAAAACCAGCAGCGCCGCGGTCAGCGGCAGACCCAGGAACTGAGCCAGACCAGCCTTCCGGCTTTCGCGTTCGGCCCCCGCGTTCAGCAGCATGATGACGAAGACAAACAGCACCATGATGGCACCGGAGTAAACCACCAACTGCGCCGCCGCGATGAACTCCGCGCCCAGCAGAAGGAACAACACTGAGAGAGCAACCATCACCGAAACCAGCGAAAGCGCGCTGGAAATCGGATGCTTCTGAAGAACCAAGCTGACCGCGCCGGCGATGGCGACGAGCGCGAAGAAAGTGAAGAGAAGGACGTCCATGTTAGTTCGATTTGAGCGCGACGATGAACGCGGTTACCAGAAGATTCAGGAGCGCCGCCGGGAACAGGAACAGCCAGGCGAAACGCATCAGTTGGTCATAGCGGAACCGCGGCACGGTGCCCCGGACCCAGATGAAGAAGAAGATCAGGAAGCCCGCTTTCGAAGCGAACCAGAACAACGGCTGCGCCAAATCCTTCACCCCGGGAACCTGGAACATCAGTCCGAGCCCGAGGATGACGGCACCGATGACGCCCATCGACAACCGGTCCGACGGGCGCGACGGGTTCAACGCATGATAGAACAGCACCCCGGCGAAGAACAGACAAACAAGGGTCGGGATGAACTGGCCCCCAAGTTCGTTCGGAATAATGGGATGCCAACCGCCCAGGAACAGCGTCGTCGCCACCGAACAGGCCGTGATGATGTTGCAATATTCGGCCATGAAGAAGGCCGCAAACTTCATCGAGCTGTACTCGGTGTTGTAGCCACCGACGAGTTCGTTTTCCGCTTCCGGAAGGTCGAACGGGATACGGTTCGTTTCCGCAAACGCGCAGGTTAAATAGATCAGGAAGCTGAAGATCTGCAGGCCGCCGCCGAGGACGTTCCAGTTCGGCAGAATGCCAAACGTGTACCCCGCCTGAGCGTTCACGATCTCCCGCAAATTCAGCGTATTGACGATCAGCAACGGCGAGGCGATCGCCATCGCCATCGGCAATTCGTAAGCGATCATCTGCGCCGAACTCCGCAATCCGCCCAGCAGCGAATACTTATTGTTCGAGCTCCATCCGGCGAGCGCAATGCCGTAAACGCCCATGCCGGTCAGGCCCAGAATCAGTAACAAGCCGATCGAGATATCCGCCTGCCCCATATTCGTCTTGATGCCGAAGACCTCAACGATCGGGCCAATCGGGATCACCGAGATCGCCGTGACGGCGAACATCAGCGCCAACCACGGTGCCAGCCAGTAGTAGAACTTATTGACGTAACTTGGAATGAAATCTTCTTTCGTCAGCAGCTTGATCGCGTCGGCGATTGGCTGCAGCAATCCGTGCGGCCCGACGCGGGACGGGCCGATGCGGAGTTGCACGTGGGCGAGGACTTTACGTTCGATCCACACCAAATAGGCGAGTGTCCCGAGTAGCACGGGGGCGGCGATGGCCGTCTTAAGAATCGAGAGGAGGATGAAGTCCATTAGCTGTAGAGGGCTCCGGGTTTTTCGAGCACTTCGTTGAGAATCTTTGAGTATCGCGTAAGCGAACCCGTCGTGAAAAGGGTATCGCGGGAACTCGAAATGTTACCCGGCACTGTACTCGCCGGCACGCGGCCATTCACCGGATGGGTTTGCGCCGCACCGCCAGTAAGAATGATCGGCATCGGCAGTTGGCCGTAACCAGGCACCGTCGCCGCGATTTCCGCAAAAATCGTGTCGGCGTCGACCGCGCCCAAACTGACTCCCATGCCACGGGCAAGCAGGCCGATGATGGCAAGGTCGGCCTTCGACCCCACCGTCTCGATTCCCTTCTTGATCCGCTGCACTTGGCCGCAAACGTTGGTCACCGTGCCGTTCTTCTCGTAGGCCGATCCGGCCGGCAGAACGACGTCGGCGCGCTGAGCCGTTTCCGTCAGGAACAGATCCTGCACGACGACAAAAGCGCCCTTGCTGGCCAGCGTTTTGCCGCCCTTCAGCGGGTTGGCACCAACCACCCAAAGGGCAGCCAGGTCTGTCGCTTCCAGCATCTGCTGCAAGTTTAAACCCGGGGCAGTCGCGTGGTAGCCGGGCCCGAGGTCGGGCAGCACGCCCATGTCCATCGCACCGCGCGAATTGGCGTAATCGACCAAACAAACGTACTTCACGGGGATCCCGAGCGACTCGCCGAACGCGACGAGTTGGCGAACCTTGTCCCCCTGAATCGAATCGCCAAACAGGATGACGAGATCTCCAGCCTTGGTCAGGTCTTCACGGAGTTGCTCAACCGCCGCGATCGACTCGCCTTCGGCCGCGCGGATGAACTTGCGAGCAATTTTGTCTTCGCGCACCGGCCCGGGGGTGACCGCATAGACGGCCGCTTTATGATGCCGGAAGTTGGCCCGCACCTTGTTCGCCAGCAACGGATGCTGCTGCGAAAGATCGGTCGCGACGACGAGCACGGCCTTGGCCGTATAGATATCTTCGACCGTGCCGAGTTGACCGGTCTTGCCGCTCAACGAGTCGACCAAAGCGACGACGTCGCCCGAGCGATGATGGTCAATATTGGCCGTGCCGAGCGTCGTGCGGGCAAATTTCTGCAGCAGGAAGTTCTCTTCGTTCGTCGTACGCGTCGAGCCGATCACGCCGAACTTCGGCCCGGCCAGGGCCTTGAACTTCTCGGCCACCAGCTTCAACGCCCGGCTCCAACTGGCTTCCTCGAGTTCGCCCGCCGCGTTCCGAATCAGCGGCGTTTGCAGCCGTTCGGGATGATGGTTGAAGTCAAAAGCATAGCGGCCCTTCACGCACAGGAACTCGCCATTGATGCCGCTGCGGTCCCGATTATTGCCGCGGACGATTTCGTTGTTCCGCACGCCCAGGGTCGTCTTGCAACCGTTCGAACAGTGCGTGCAAACGGTGCCGACGTGCTCCATCTCCCACGGGCGGGTCTTGTACCGGTAGGTGCCGGAGGTGAGCGAGCCGACCGGGCAAATGTCGATACAACTGCCGCATTCGTCGCATTCGAGATGGTCGCCGTGCGAAGGGATGATCTCCGAATAAACGCCGCGATTGCTGACGCCCAATGCGCCCACGCCCATGCCTTCATTACAAACTCGCACGCAGCGGTAACACAATATGCACCGCGGAGCATCATAGAAGACAACCGGGCTCCATTGCTTTTCGGGCACATGCTGTTTGGCTTCCGTGAACCGGCTCTCGCCGACCCCGTACTTAAACGTCATGTCCTGCAGTTCGCACTCGCCGCCCTTATCGCAGACGGGGCAATCGAGCGGATGATTCGAAAGCAAAAATTCGAGCGTCGTCTTGCGGGCCTTCACGACCGGTTCGGACTCAGTCCGCACGACCATGCCTTCGGCGACCGGCAGCGTACAGCCCGCCATCAGCTTGGGAGCCTTCTCGACTTCGACCAAACACATGCGGCAGGCCGCTTGCAGGGACATCCCTTCGTAGTAGCAAAACGCTGGGATTTCGATGCCGTTCTGCTTGGCAACTTCAATGAGGAGCGCGCCGTTTTCGGCTTGGACCGAGACCCCGTTGATGGTGACGTTGACGAGTGCCATGGTTCTCCTAGGAAATCGAGACGAGGTCCGAAACCGCGAAGGGGTTCTTCGCGACGTAGGCTTCGAACTCGTTCCGGTACTTCTTGACGATCGCGATCGTCGGCATCGCGGCCGCGTCGCCGAGCGGACAGAAAGTCCGGCCCAGCATGTTCGCCGCCAGGTCTCCGATCAGGTCGATGTCACGCGTCTGTCCATGACCGTCGGTGACCCGTTGCAGCATCTTCTTTAGCCAGGTCGTGCCCTCCCGGCATGGGATGCACCAGCCGCAACTTTCATGCTGATAAAAACGCATGATCCGCAGCGCCAGCTTGACCATGTCGGTCGTTTCGTCCATCACCATCAGGCCACCGGAGCCGAGCATCGAGCCAGCCTTGGCGATCGAATCGTAATCCATCGGAATGTCGCACTCTTCAGCCTTCAACAACGGGCTCGACGAGCCGCCCGGGATGATCGCTTTCAGTTGACGACCCTTCCAGATGCCGCCCCCGATTTCGTTGACAAACTTCATCATAGGGAAGCCGAGAGGAACCTCGTACACCCCGGGTTTGTTGACGTGGCCCGACATGCAAACCATGCGGGTACCGCCGCTCTTGGGCACGCCAAGATCAGAGTACGCCGCTCCGCCCATCCGCAGAATCGCGGGGACGGAGCAAAATGTTTCGACGTTATTGAGCAACGTCGGCGCCTGAAACGCCCCGGAAATCGCCGGAAACGGCGGCCGAATCCGCGGCACGCCGCGCTTGCCTTCGAGCGACTCGAGCAGGGCCGATTCCTCACCGCATTCATAGGCGCCGGCGCCGGTGTGGGTGTAGAGGTCGAACTCAAACTCGCTGCCGCAAATGTTCTTGCCGAGGAAACCGCTCTTGTAGGCTTCCGCGATCGCCTTATCCATGATGGCGATCAGATAGTTGTATTCGCCGCGGATGTAGATCCAGCCCTTCTTCGCGCCCACCGCAATCGCCCCGAGTAAAACCCCTTCGATCAACTGATGAGGGTCGTTCTGAATCAGCAGCCGGTCTTTGCACGTGCCCGGTTCGGACTCATCGGCATTCACGACAATGTACTTCGGTTTCTCCGAGGCCCGCGGAACAAAGCTCCACTTCAGCCCGGTCGGAAAGCCCGCTCCGCCCCGGCCGCGAAGGTTCGACGCTTTCACTTCGTTGATCACGTCGTCCGGGGTCATCTCGAGCGCTTTGCGGAGCGCTTTGTAGCCGTCATGGGCGAGATAAGTATCAATCGACGCCGAGTTCTCCAGCCCAAACCGGAAGGAGATAATGCGCGTTTCCAAGGGACTCGGTTCGTTAAACTGCTTCACTTCTCTAAACCCTCCAGGATCGTATCTAGTTGATCGGTGGAGACTTCGTGATGGAAGTCGTAGTTCACCTGAATTGCGGGAGCCCAGGAACAGGCACCAATGCATTCGACCTCTTCGAGCGAGATCCGGCCATCGGCCGAAACCTCTTTATGGCCGAGACCCAGCTTGTGGCACGCGTGGTCGTACAGTTCAGCGCCGCCGCGGAGCATACAAGCCACGTTCGTACACACTTGAACGTGAAATTTGCCCATCGGCTTCTTGTGCAGCATGGAGTAGTAGCCGACTACTTCGTCCACTTGCATCGTGCTCAGTTCCAGCCGCCGGCCGAGCTCTTCCATCATTTCCTGGGTCACCGAGCCGATTTCGTCCTGGCCAAACATCAGCATCGGAATCAACGCCGCGCGTTGGCGGCCTTCGGGATAGTGGGTCACCAGGTCGGCGAATTTAGCTTCCAGTTCGGGCGAAAAGGTCATCGATCACAATCTCCCAGTACGAAGTCGAGGCTGCCCATCACGGCGATCGCGTCAGCAATTTGACGTTTTTCGATCAACCGGGGCAAGCCTTGCAGGTTCGCGAAACTCGGCGTCCGCATGTGTACGCGAAGAGGCTTGGCGGTTCCGTCGCTGACGACGTAATACCCAAGTTCCCCACGGGGCGATTCCACCACTTGGAAGACTTCGCCTTCGGGCACCGCAATGCCTTCGGTGACGATCTTGAAGTGGTAGATCAACGCCTCCATCTGCGTCTTCATTTTTTCTCTCTCGGGCAGGACCACTCGATGCGCGTCGGCGCGCGTCGGCCCTTCCGGCATGCCGTCCATGGCCTGCCGCACGATCTTCAGGCTCTCGCGCATTTCGGCCATCCGCACCGCATAACGAGCAAAAACGTCGTTATCGGTCGAGGTCGGCACCTTGAAATCGAACTTCTCGTAGCTAGAATACGGGGTCATCTTCCGGGCGTCCAGCGGAATCCCCGCCGCGCGGATCAACGGGCCGGTGATGCCGACGTCCAGCATCTGCTCCACCGGGATCATCCCGATGCCTTTCGTCCGCCGCAGCCAGATCGGATTATTGTTCAGCAGAGTCTCGTATTCATCGAGTTTGCTCGGAAAATCGGCGAGAAACGCGTGGACCAGCTTTTCCCAACCGCGCGGCGGGTCCAGCGCCAGGCCACCGATGCGGATGTAGCTCGTCATCAACCGCTGACCGCTGAACATCTCAAACAAGCGGAGCAGGTCTTCGCGCTCCCGGAAGGTGAGGAAGAACATCGTCATCGCGCCCATGTCGAGCGCGTGCGTACCGAGCCAAACCAGGTGACTATTGATCCGCGTCAGTTCAGCGAGCATCACCCGCATCCACTGCGCCTTCGGCGGAATCTCCAGGCCGAGCAGCTTCTCCACCGCCAGCGAGTAGCAGAGATTATTCGAAAGATTGGCCAGATAATCGACGCGATCCGTCAGCGTGATCACCTGTTGCCAGTTCAACGCCTCGCACTGTTTCTCAATGCCGGTATGGAGGTAGC
>JBBRIO010000199.1:0-8742 GCA_038220855.1 Bryobacterales bacterium
ACAAGAAGCCCTCCATCGCCAAGCCGACCGCGAACGCCGCCTCGAAGCCTCCCGCGAAGTCTCCGCTCGCTGGACCACCCGCCATGAAGAAGCCCGCGCGTTCTACAAAGACCGTCCCGCCTCCATCCCCGCCGCCACCCCTAATCTCCCCGCCAACAACGCCATCGATCACTTTCTGAACACCAAGCTCAAAGCCGCCGCCCTCGCCCCGCGGCCTCTCACCGACGACCTCGAATTCCTCCGCCGCCTCTCTCTGGATACAACCGGCCTCATCCCCACCGCCGATGAGATCCGCGCCTACCAAGCTCTCCCCGCCGCCACCCGTCGCGCCAAGGCCATCGACCGCCTCCTGAACCATCCCGACTGGGCCGACAACTGGGTCAGCTACTGGCAGGACGTCCTGGCCGAAAACCCCGGTATCCTCAAGCCCGATCTCAACAACACCGGCCCCTTCCGCTACTGGATCCACCAGTCCTTCACCGACGGCATCCCCTTTGACCGCTTCGTCACCGAACTCGTTCAAATGGAAGGTAGCGTCCATCTCGGCGCTCCCGCGGCCTTTTCTCAAGCCACCCTGAACGACGCGCCCATGGCTGCCAAAGCCGAAATCCTCGGGCTTGCTTTCCTTGGTACCAAGCTCGGTTGCGCCCGCTGCCACGACGCCCCGTTCCATCCCTATAAGCAGCAGGATCTCTTCTCGATGGCCGCGATGCTCAACGGCAAGGCGCTGAAGCTCCCCGTCGCCAGCACCGTCCCCCTCGGGGAAGGCAGCCGCAAGCCCGCCGTCTCCATTACCCTCAAAGCCGGCGAGGCCATCAACCCCGGCTGGGCCTTCAACGATCTCATCCGTCACGACGAAACCGGCACCCTGCCCACTGAAGGCAAAGTCGAATCCCGCCGCACTCTCGCCGGCCTCATCGTCTCGCCCAAGAACGAGCGTTTCGCGCAGGTAGTCGTCAACCGCGTCTGGAAACGCTACTTCGGCATCGGCATCGTCGAACCGGTCGACGACTGGGCCTTTGCCAAACCGTCTCACCCGGAGTTGATGCAATTCCTCGCCCGCGAATTCGTCACTAGCGGCTACGATCTCAAGCACCTCGCCCGCCTCATCTTCTCCTCCCACGCCTACCAGCGCCGACCCCTGGAATCCCTCGCCGCCACCCAACTCTCGCCCCAAAACCGCCTCTTCGCCGGACCCGTCCGCCGCAAGCTCACCGCCGAACAACTCGTCGACTCCCTCCACCGCGCCGTCGGCAAGGCCTTTGAATGCGAGGATCTCAACCTCAACCCCGCCGGCGATCGGCCCCCCGCCCAGTTCCTCAACATGGGCAAGCCCTCCCGCTCCTGGCAGATGACCGCGCTGTCGAACGAACGCGACCGCCCGGCGCTCGCTCTGCCGATCGCCCAGGCGTTGATCGACGTACTCACGAATTACGGCTGGCGCCAGTCCCGGCAGAATCCCTCAACCACTCGCGACGACGGTTCATCGCCCATGCAAACCTTGATCCTCGCCAACGGCGTCCTCGGCACCCGGATCCTCCGCCTGTCGGACGATAGCGCCTTCACCGAACTCGCCCTGCGGGATCTCCCGGTCGAAAAGCTCGTCGAAGAAGCCTTCTTCCGGATCCTCTCCCGGCCCCCCACCGCGGTCGAAACCACCGCCATGGCGGCTCTCCTAAGGCCCGCCTACGCCACCCGAAAAGTGGCCGGCGCCCAAGCCGGTTACGCCGCGCTTAAGAGCGATAACCGCGTATCGTGGTCCAACCATCTCAGCGCCGAAGCAACTCTCATCCGCATGGACGAAGAGAAGAAAATGCGGCTCGGCGCCGAACCCACCAAGCGATTGAAAACCGAATTCCGCGTGCTCTTTGAAGATGCGCTCTGGGCCATGCTCAACAGCCCCGAATTCGTATTGCTCCCCTAAGGATCCCGCCCATGAACCGCCGTGATTTCCTCGCCGCCTCGACTGCCGCTCTAGCCAGTGGTGCCGCCACCGCAGCCCATGTTCCCAAGGGCAAGGCCGATGCCTGCATTTTCCTCTGGCTCGGCGGCGGTGCCGCTCACATGGACACCTTCGACCCCAAGCCCCTCGGCGACGGCAAGAAGGTCGCCGGGTCTTACTATAAGTCGATCAACACCGCCATCAAGGGCGAGCAGGTCTGCGAACATCTCCATCGCTCGGCCCCGCTGATGGACCGCGCGATTGCCGTCCGTTCCATTACGCATGACATCTCCGGCGAGCATGCCGCCGCGGCCAACCTCGTCCATACCGGCCGCAAGCCCAGCGGGACGCTCATCTACCCCGCCATCGGCTCCATCGTCTCGAATCAACTCGGTGCCAAGTCCGCCGAAGTCCCGCCCTACGTCGTCATGGGCTATCCCAGCATCATCCGGGACCCCGGCTTCCTCGGCGCCCGTTACGGCTACATTTATCTCACCCAAATCGAGACCGGGCCGGCCGGCCTCCTCCGTCCCCCGGACGTCGACTTGAACCGCGAGGATCGCCGCGAGACCCTCCTCTCCAAGATGCGCGAAGAGTACACGAAGCGACACCCGAAGGACCAGACCGTTCTGCAGCAGGAGGCCATCACGACCTCCGCCTACAAGCTCGCTGGCCCCAAGTTTCTGAACGTGTTCGATCTCGCCCGCGAGTCGTCGACGCTACGCGAATCCTACGGTGGAGAGTTCGGCCAGCGCTGTCTGCTCGCCCGTCGTCTGGTCCAATCCGGCGTCCGCTTCGTCGAGGTTTCTCACAATCTTAACTTCCTCAACGGCTCCGGCTGGGACACGCACAACGACGGCCAGGTAAAGCAGCACCTGCTCATTGAGGAACTCGACAAAGCCTTCTCGTCCCTCCTGATCGACCTCGAAAAGAACAAGATGCTCGATACGACCTTGGTCGTGATCGCGACCGAATTCGGCCGCCCGCCGGATTTCGACGCCGGTGGGGGTCGCGGCCATCAGTCGGCTGGCTTCAGCATGGTGTTGGCGGGTGGAGGCTTGAAGACTGGCCAGGTGATCGGCCGGACTGACGAAGTCGGCCGCAAGGTCGCGGACCGTCCGGTCTCGATCCCCGATTTCCACGCCACCATCCACTGCGCCCTCGGCATCGACCCCCACAAGAACCTATACGCCGGCGAACGGCCCGTCCCCATCACCGACCGTGGAACCCCGATCGCCGAGCTCTTCGCTTAAAAATGACGCGGATAGACGCGCAATAATTAGAACGATGACCACCATCCACATGAGCGAAGCAGAGGTTGCTCAAGATCTTCACGCCCTTCTGACTCAACTACAGCAAGGTCTCGAGGTCGTAATTGAGCAGGATCATCGGGCCATCGCTGTGCTGAGATCGTCCGTCCCCGCCCCGCCCGGCCGTTTGCTAAGCGAGAGTATCGCGCTGGCCAAGGCTTACGAGAAAAAACTTGGCTACGCGCCGATACCCGACGCCGATTTCGCCCGCGACGTACAGGACGGCATTGATGCGCATCGCGAACCGATCCGAAACCTCTGGGACGAATAGGGCATGGGCTTGGTGCTGGACACAAGCGTTCTCATCTTCGCCGAACGTCAGGCGCTGAACGTGAGCGAAGTTCTTGATCGACCTCGTGCTTTCTGCCATCATTGTAGTGGAACTGGCGCACGGCCTCTACCGCGCTCAGTCGCCGCAATAATTGGTTAAGCGGAGCCAATACCTGGATACAGTCTTCGAGGCCATAGCTGTGGAATCATTCACCAGCGAAATTGGCCGCGTCGTCGCAAAAGTCGACGCAGAAGCCCGTAAGCAAGGTTGAATGATCCCCTTTGCGGATCTCCTTAACGGGGGGACCGCGCTTCACTTCGGCTACGGCCTGGTAACCCGCAACGAAGGCCATTTCCGCATGATCCCTAACTTGGGAGTGGATTCCTTTCGTTGATGACAGGCCCAACTACAACCAGCTGTAGCCGTTCTTGTCGACAGCCTAGGCGAAACGCGGAACACCCTCGACCGTCGTTACGACGACATCAAGAGCGGCAGGGTCAAGCTAATTCCTGGGGAAGAAGCCTTCGCCCGCCTTCGAGCAAGGATTGACGCCCGCCCCCACAATCCAGCATGAACGGGTTCGAACTTCACCCCGAAGCCTACGACGATATTGATGAAATCGCTATCTCTCCCCGCGATTAGCCACCGCCGAAATCGTCTCCGGCTCTCCCCATACCGGAACTGATCGTTAGCTGATCGCCGCTCGCCCCCCTACGCCACCACCGCCCCCGTCTGACCCGTGTCATAACCCGCCAACACCTCCAACCGCCGCCGCAGCCCCGCCCTCTGCAACACATCCAAAAAGCTCTGCGCCACCGGCGTATCCATCGTCTTCCGCCGCATCACAAAATCGTATCGTTCGCTCTGCAACGGCGTAAAGTGAAGCCCAAACGTCTGCGCCGCCGACCGCGTCGCCAGGCAGCAATCCGCCTCCTGAGCCAGCACCAAATAAGCCGCCGCCAGATGCCCATACGCAACTCGCTCATATCCCTTCACCCGCGTCGTCTCCTGAATTCCACCCTCCTCCAATAGCCGATCCAGCAGCAACCGGCTCCCCGAACCCTCCTCCCGATTCACAAACCGCACTGACTTCCGCGTCAAATGCTCCGCTTTCGTAATGTTCTTCCGATTTCCCGCCGCCGTCACAAAACCCTGCTCCCACCGCGCAAACGTAATCACCGCAAAATCCTCGTCCGGAAACTCCCGTCGAATAAACGGTAGATTGAACTCCCCCGACTCCGGATCCTCCAGATGCGAGCCCGCAATGTGAACCTTCCCTTCCTGCAGCCAACGAAGCGCCAGCTTGCTCGACGCCGGAGCCGACACAACCTCCACCCCCGTCAACTTCTCCACAAACCGCGATAACACCCCAATCGCCGGATCACAACCCGCCAGCACCAACTTCCGCGGCGCGGCCTCTTCTCTGCCAAAAACCATCAGCTCCGCCTGCCCCGCCTCGCTCCCAATCTTTGAGATCACTCCATCCGCCTCCGGCAAGTAAGCCGGCGTCGCGTTCACTGGAATGCTCACCGTCCGGCCCCCCACCTGGCACACCCGAACCGCTTGGCCCCGTCCCACCCCCATCGCGCTCAGCACCTCCGTCTGCACCGGCGCCGCCACATCGGCCACCTCCCCCTCCAGCGAAAACAGCTCCTCCACCGGAACCTCCAGTTCGCGGGAAATACGCAGCGTCACCTCGGTATTGGGCACATAAGTCCCCGCCTCAATCGCATAAATCGTCTGCCGGCTAACCCCCACCTTCTTCGCCAGCATCGCGGCTCCCACGCCCCGGCTCCGCCGGATCTCCCCCAAACGGTTGTTCACTTTCAATTGCATGGATCTCTAAACCCTCCCCTACTTTAAAACTGAACCTTCAGCACAAACTCATACACCCGCGGATCCAGCGCCGTCGTAATGCTCCCAAACGCCACCGTCCCAAAGCTGCCGTTGGGGTTGCCCAGCGGCGGCGTGTTGGTCACGTTGAAAGCCTCCGCCCGGAACTCCGTCCGCACTCGCTCCGTAATCGCAAACGTCTTTCCCACCATCAAGTCCAGTGTCTTATACCCCGGGCCGGCCACCGGATTCCGCGAGCTATTGCCAATCGTAAACTGCGGAGCCTGCGCAAACGCCGCCGTGTTGAACCACCGTCCCGCGGAGCGTTCCTCGAGCGGCAAAGAAGGATCCACCAACCGGTTCGGACGCTGGATCCCAAACCCGGCAAACGCGTTCAGGTTCGTCGCCTGCGTCACCGCCACCGGGCTGCCAGCCTGCGCGCGGGCAATCCCCGCCACTTGCCATCCCCCCGCCAGCACGTCGCGCCAACCGCTCAACGCCCGCGACCGGCCCTTCCCCAACGGCAGCTCATAAACGAACCCAATCGAAACCACATGCGGAACGTTGCCCGTGGAAACATCTTTTTCCAGCCGCTGATTGAAGCTATCCGCCGCTTGAAAATTCGCCACAGGCCCCGTCAACACCGCCGAATCAAACACCGCCCCCGCGTCGTCGATCAACCGCGAAAACGTGTAGGCCGCCGTAAACGTCAGCCCTTGCGAGAACCGCTTCTCCAAGTGCGATTGAAACGAATGATAGGTCGAATGGCCCACGTTGTTCCGGTACAGCGTCACCGTCGTGAAGCGCGGATACGGCCGCAGCAACTGGCCCCTCGCGATGGTGGCCGTGCCCAGCGACGTGTTCGCCGGAATCTCGCCGAAGTACGGATTCACCACCGGTTGCGTAAGCTGCGAGCCCAGCGCCAACTGCTCTACCGTCAACTGGTTCAGGTTCACATCCGGCACCCCGAGCCGAGTCAGCTTCGATCCTAAATACCCCGCCGAAAAACTCCAGTTCTCGCCAAAAGTCTTCTGCAGTGTCGCGTTCCATTGCTGCGCGTAACCGCTGCCATTATCCCGCTGCACCCCGAACACCCCCTGGCCCAGCCCCGCCTCCGCGTTCGCCGCCTGCGGCCGCACTGTCGGCCCTTCCGAGAGCACAAACGCCGGGTTGATGTTGTCTAGCGTCTGCTGCCCCAACGTCTGGATGAAGGGGAAAAGCGGCGTCGTGAAAGGCGTCGTAATGCCCGCCTGCTCGATCCACGTCATGCCATATCCGGCCCGGAAAACGAACGAATCCGTCATCTTGTACGCCACCCCCACCCGCGGCGCGAAGTTCTTCTTCTCCAAATTGCGAGCGGCCGACGGCGTCCCGTTCGCTCCCAAATAGTCGAGCTTCTGCGTTGCCAGATTGAACACCGCGCCGCGCCCATCCATCACCGTCGAAGGGAAATTCAGCGTGTACCGGGTGCCCAGATTCAGCGTCAGCCGGCGCGAAACCCGCCAATCGTCTTGCAGGAAAAACTCCGCAATTCTCGCCCGCGGCTTGATCGTCTCTGGCTGCGCATCAATCGAAAACCGCCCCACTTGGCCAACCAGAAACGAAGCCAAACTGTCCCCCGTGTTCGCCCTCACCGCGCCCGAAGCCGCCAGTCCACCCGTGAAGATGTTAGTGAATTGAAAGTTTCCCGTCGGGCTCGGCGGCTGCAACACATCCAAACTTTGCCAGCGAATGTCCGTCCCGGCCTTCAGGCTATGACGCCCCTTCACCCAAGAGTAGGTATCCAGGAACTGCGTCACCGAAGTAGTGAACGCGGCGTTCCCACTCGCCGGCGGTCCCAACTGCTGCAGGCCCACCAGGTCATAGGTCGGCAGCACATCGGCAAACGAAGTCACCGGGATATTCGGAATCAGCGTCGCCTGGCCCACCGGTTGGCCCGTGCGCAGCGAATTGCGGTCAAACCGGCGCCGCGTATAGCCGAAGCGCAGTTGGTTCACCGCGCTCGGCGAAAGGTTCCACGTATGCTCCGCCGCCACGCTGTCCGCCCGGGTCAACGTGTTGCCAATCACGCTCGTCGTCAGGTTCCCACTGCCGTCCGGCAGCGGCGTCGTCGGCTTGCTCTCGTCGCGCAGAAACGAGTAGCGGCCGAAGATCCGGTGCGCCGTGCCGAAATACCGGTCCAGCCTGCCGTCAAACTGGTCGGCCACCGTACCATCGTTGCCCAGCCGCCGATAGTTGTTCGCCGTCGCCTCCGCCCCGCTGGCGGTGAAAACATTCGGAGCCGGGTAGCGGTCCACCACGGCCAGCGCCGCGCGATCGAATCGACTCGCCGGAATCGTGTTGCCCGCGAACGCATCGCGCGCAAAAGCGCCGTCCACGCGCCGCGTCGTCGCCGGGTCGAAAATCGCCGTCGCAAAGGCACCCCGTTTCTGCGCCGATGTGGGCACCGTGCTCAAGCGGACCACGCCCGTATTCAGCCGCGTCCCCTGGTAGTCGACAAAGAAGAAGGTCTTGTTCTTCTGCATCGGTCCGCCCAGAATGAAACCGTACTGATTCCGTCGAAACCGGGGTTTGGTCCCCGTGGTCGCGAAGAGATTCCGGGCATTCAGCGCCTCGTTGCGAAAAAACTCAAACAGCGTCCCGTGCAGGTTGTTCGATCCCGCCTTCTGGTTCACCATGATCACGCCGCCGTTCGAACGGCCGTACTCCGCAGAATAGCTGTTGATCTCCACCCGGAATTCCTCGATCGCATCAATGATGGGGTAGAACGCCACTTGGCCCGGCTCCGGTTGCAGAACGCTGATGCCGTCGTAAATGTACTCGCTGACGCGCGGTCTGCTGCCGTTGATGCGCGGCAGCAGACTGCCCGGGGGCAGCGTCACGCCCGGCGACAAAGCAATCAGCGGAACAAAGTTTCGCCCGTCGAGCGGCAGCGTCACCACCTTCCGTTGCTCTACGACGAAGCTGAGCGTTCCCCGGCTCGCTTGCAGCAGCGGTGGGGCCGCCGTCACCTCCAGAGTCTGGCTGGCGTCGCCAACCGGAAGGTCGAAATCCAAGCTCGTCCGGTCCCCGATGCGAAGCAGAATCCCCTCCCGCTTCACTGGAGTGAACCCGCTTTTTGAAACGGCCAGTTGGTACTCGCCGGCGGGCAGGGCAAGGAACTGATAGGTGCCCTCCTCGGTCGAGGCCGTCTGCGCGGCCAAGCCCGTCTGCGCGTTAGTCACTTCCACGGCGGCGTCGCGAACCGGAAGCCCCGCAGGGTCCCGAATCAGCCCCAGCAGCTCCGCTTTAGTGGATTGCGAAAGCGCCGGAAGCGCGGAAAGCAGCAGGAAACACGCGGCCCGAGCGTTTGGAGTATAGCCGTTAAACACGACACTGTCATCCTA
>JBBRIO010000200.1:0-8725 GCA_038220855.1 Bryobacterales bacterium
GGCAGTGTTAGGTTGCCGGCCAACGTGGCGGACATAGACAAGGCGATCCAGATCTCCTGCGCATTGGGCAACCGCTGAATCACCGGCTTGGAGAGCATGACGGAAGGCACGTTCGAGACGGCGTTCGACAGGAGCACGCAGGCCAAGCTGAGGGCCGGAATTTTCTCCAGGCGGAATCGAGCGGCAAACTCAAATAATTGTTCGACGAGCGATGCTTTTTCGACGCCCGCCAGGGCGAGCCCCGGCGAGCAGTGCCGCCACCGCGATGGGCGCGCCAGCGAAAAATGTTGCGAGAAGAATCCCGGCCGCCAGGAGCAATGTACCGAGAAGCATGCGGTCGACGGGGAGGGTCTGTTCCGGCGGGTGGACTTGGCTGTGGTCAGAGAACTCCTCGCGATGGAACCACCTTAGGAGGACGATCGCGATGACGACGCCGAACAGAGCGACCGGGGCGAAAGGGGATCCCGGAGAAGCCGCCGATCATCATGTTTTGCGGATTGCCGGTGATCGTGGCCGCGCTGCCGATGTTGGAGGCGGTGGCGACGGCGAGCAGGTAAGGGTAGGGGGCGGCGTTGGAGGGAGCGGGTGATTTCGATCACGAGCGGGGTCACGACGATGCTGATGGTGTCGCTGACGAAGAGCGCCGAGAGAACGCGGCGGTGGTGACGATGGCGTTGAGCAGCGTGGCGCGAGGGCTGGCCCGCCGCACCGCCCTCTGGGCGACCAGCGGGAAGAACCCCGCCAGGCGAAGATTGGCGACGACGATCATCATTCCGAACAGGAGCAGGATCGTTTCGTAATGGATCGCTCGCCACGCTTCGTCGATCGTGAGTACCCCGGTGCCGAGCAGGAGTCCCGCGCCGACGATGGCGGCACCGGTTCGATCCAGTCGCAACCCCGTGAGGCACCCGATTGCCATGACCGCAAAGGTGAAGGCAAAAATCAGGATCGCCGGAAACTGGCGTGGGTTGGTGATAGCGATAGGATGGCATGGTTCCGGGGGATACTGATGGGTAAGTGAACTCTCCCCGAGAAATCTATCAGTCCGCGCTGGCCGAACGGCGGCGCACCCTTTCCGCAGCGGTTCAGCGGCACGAGCAGTTCGGCTATCTTCGACTTGGTTTGGTGGCGGTGTTTGGCTACGTTGCCTGGCAGACGCTGTATTTGGCGGCGTGGCCGGCTTGGCTGCTGGTGTTGCCGATTGGGTTGTTCCTGGTGGCCGCCAGCGTCCACACGCGGGTTTTGCAGCGCCGGGACCGCGCTTCGAGCAGCGTGCGCTACTTCGAGTTGGGCATCGCCCGGCTGGACCGGAAGTGGATGGGGGTAGGCAGCGACGGAGCGGTCTGGCAGCCGGCGGGGCACCTGTATGCGGGAGATCTGGATCTGTTCGGCGCGGGGAACCTTTTCCAGTGGATGAATCGGGCGCGGACCCGGATGGGCGAATCGACTTTGGCGAATTGGTTGCTGCACCCGGCAGCGGTGCCCGAACTGCGATTGCGGGAGGAGGCCGTGCGGGAACTGGCTTCCGATATCGATTTTCGTGAGCGGATGTATATGGTGTCGGATGCGGTGGCGGCGAGTGTTCATCCCGCGCCGCTTCGTCGTTGGGCGGAGGCACCTCCTGGGATGCCCCCGGCTTCCTGGCAGTGGCTCGTGTTCGGTTGGAACGGGGCGCTCGCGATCGGCTTGGCGACGGGGAACGCCACCGGCATGTGGAGCATTCCGCTGCTGGTGATTGGGGGAATGGCTTCGTTCGGGATGTGGTTGCGGCCGCGGGTGCTCGAAGCGCTGTATGCCGCGGAAGCGGCCGCGGACGAACTCGCCGTTTTTTCGGCGGCGCTGGCGCTGCTGGAGGATCGTCCGTTTCAGTCGGCCAAGCTGCGGGCGATTACGGCAACGCTGCGGGCATCGGGGGTTGCGCCGTCGGTTCGGATCCGCAAGCTGGCCCATTTGGCGGTTTGGATCAGCTCTCGAGAACATCCGGCGATGCGAATCATCGGCCCGTTGCTGATGTTGGGAACTCACTTGGCTTTTGCCGCGGACCGTTGGCGGGCCGAGAACGGGAAACTGGTCGGCACTTGGCTGGAGGCGATGGGCGAGATGGAAGCGCTGCTTTCCCTGGCGACGTTTGCGTTTGAGAATCCTGACTTCGTTTGGCCGGAATGGTCCGAAGAAGGGGCTCCGGCCTTTGATGGCGAAGAGCTGCGCCACCCGCTGCTGAACCCGCAGACCGCTGTCGCCAATAGTCTGGCAATTTCGCACGCCGATCCGTTCGTCCTGGTCAGCGGCTCGAACATGAGCGGCAAGAGCACGTTTCTTCGGACGCTGGGGTTGGCGATCGTCATGGCTCATACGGGGGCTCCGGTGGCCGCTCGGCGGCTTCGCCTCTCCCGGTTGGTGGTGGGAGCTTCGATTTCGACTCACGACTCGCTTCAGGAGGGCGCTTCGCGCTTTTTTGCCGAAATCACTCGGCTGCGGGATATCCTGGCGCTGGCTGATTCGGGGGAGCCCACGCTGTTTCTGTTGGATGAACTTCTGAGTGGTACCAACTCGCGTGACCGCCGGATCGGTGCCGAGGGGGTCCTGCGCGGATTGCGGGAGCGCGGCGCGATTGGTTTGGTGACCACGCACGATCTGGCGCTGGCCGAGGTGGCGCAAGCCCGTCAGGTCCACTTCGCCGACTCGCTCAAAGACGGTAAGATTCACTTCGACTACCGGATGATGCCGGGGGTTGTGCCGGGTAGTAATGGGTTGGCGCTGATGCACGCCCTTGGACTGCCGGTAGACGCAAGGTAAATTCCTCATGCTCCGAAGCTTTTTCCTTCTCCTGTCGCGAAATCGATCGCTCCGCCGTTACTTTGAAACATCGCGCTCGGCCGCCTCGCTAACTAAGCGATTCGTGGCCGGCAATACTCTCGCTGAGGGTATGCAGGTGAACGGCCAATTGGCCGAGCGCGGGATTTTCGTTGCGCTCGACCACTTAGGGGAAAACGTTTCGTCGGAGTCCGAAGCGGCTCTGGCTGCCCAAGAGATCGTGGCCGCGCTCGATCGGATTGGCACGGCAGGCACGAATACGACGGTCGCGATTAAGCTCACCCAGTTCGGCCTCGATTTGGGTGACGAGGTCTGTCGGCGCCATTTGCGGCCCGTCTTTACGCTTGCCGCGGCCATCGGCACGCGAGTCGAGATCGATATGGAATCGACCGTCTATACCGAGCGAACCCTAGGGATCGTGAAAGAAATGCACGCCGAGTTTGGGTGTGTGCGGGCGGTTCTGCAGGCCTATCTGTTCCGAACTGAACAGGACGTAACCGAATTGAACCAACTTGGTGTTCCAATTCGGTTATGTAAAGGAGCCTACCAAGAGACGTCCGACGTCGCCTACCCGTCGAAAGCGGACGTCGACGCAAATTTCGTGAAGTTGATGGAGACCTTACTACGCGAAGGGGCCTATCCGGCGATCGCGAGTCACGATGAACGAATTCTGACCCATGCCCTGGCGTATTCGAAGGAACTTAAACTCGCCCCGGATCGTTATGAATTTCAGATGCTTTACGGTATTCGCCGGCAGTGGCAGCAGCGGTTGGTCGATCAGGGCCAGCGGTTGAGGCTATACGTGCCGTATGGGGAGGCTTGGTATCCCTACTTTATGCGACGGCTCGCGGAGCGTCCGGCCAACGTTATTTTTCTGGCCACGAACATGCTTGAGAGTTAGCGTAGGATGGCGGACCGTTTCTTCCCGATTACCGCAACTTTCGTCCCTCAACCGGAGTCTATAACGTTATGAGATACTGGCTGTTCTTCGTCGCTAAGCTGGCGGTTGTTGCAGCCATATTGCGTGGAATTTGGTGGCTGATGGCGGTCCTGATTCCTCAGCCTGGTGGGCGGTTCGCCCAGGATCTGCCGTGGACCACTGCTATTTTTTTATTCTTCCTAACTGGTATCGGCCTTTTGTTTCTGGCCGTTTTGGATCAACGTTACCGGTGTCGGACGTGTTTGCGTCGGCTTCGGATGCCGGTGTCAACCGGCTCATGGGATCAGATGCTCCAGTTTGGGCGTCCCAAGATGGAGTACATCTGTGCGTTCGGACACGGTACGCTCGACGTTCATCAATTGCGTTTTGCGGGGCGGGAGAAGGATGGGTGGCGGAAGCATGACGACGACATTTGGCGCGAACTCGAAAGTCTAAGCGGAAGTGAGAAGTAGGCTGAGGTAGTATTAGGACGTATGGCGCAACGCCCTCCTGCAACGCGAGTTCCTGTAGAAATCCCAGCCTACCGCGGTCGCTGGTTCCGGCTTTTGGTCGGTGCTGCCGTTTTTGTGGGGGCGACCGTTATGCTCACTACGGCCGGTCTCTACTATCACTACTCGAATTTGATCGACGATAAGTTGAAGAACGGGCCGTTCCCGAATACGTCAATGATTTTTGCGGCACCAAAGCCGGTCGCCGTGGGCGATGATCTGACGGTCACAAGCGTTGTGGCGACCCTTCGTAACGCCGGCTACAGCGAATCGGAGAACAACCGTTTGGGCTGGTATCGCGTAGAAGGGAATTCCGTTCGGATCCTGAGCGGCCCGGATGCGAGTCCGGATGTCGAGAGCGTGCTGCTGGCGATCGACAACGATCGTACGACGTCCATCGTTTCCCTGTCTGACCAGACTTCTCGACGGCAGATCTCCCTCCCGCCCGAGTTGATCACGAACCTCTTCGATCAGAAGCGAGAGAAGCGCCGGATTCTGGGATTTAAAGACTTCCCTCGATCATTGGTAGATGCGGTGACGTCAGTGGAGGACAAACGCTTTTTTGAACACGCCGGCTTTGATCCGCTGCGCATCGCCAAAGCGATTTATGTCGATATTAAGGAACGACGGGCGGCCGAGGGAGCCTCAACCATTTCCCAGCAATTGTCGCGTAACCTCTGGCTAACGTTGGATAAAAACTGGAAGCGAAAGTTTGAGGAGATGATTATCACGCTCATTCTAGAACAGAAACTGACGAAAGAGGAGATTTTCGAGTACTACGCCAACAACGTCGACCTGGGTCGGCGCGGGAGCTTTGCGATCCGCGGATTCGGCGAAGCGGCCCAGGCCTATTTGGGCAAGGACGTTCGTTCGTTGACGTTACCCGAGGCGGCGTTGCTGGCCGGAACCATTCAGCGTCCGAGCTTTACCAACCCGTCGCGCTGGCCCGAACGGGCTAAGCTGAGACGCAATATCGTTTTGCAATTGATGCGGGACAACGGCAAGATTACGGATAAAGCTTACGCAGAAGCCATCGTGGCCCCGCTCACGATTGTAAAGGGTGGAGGGGATTCGAGCGACGCACCTTACTTTATTGATTTGGTGAACGACACTCTGCAGAGCGAATTCCAGGACTACGATTTTCAGAGTCGAGGATATCGAATTTACACCTCGCTCGACCCGGAACTCCAGCGCGATGCCCAAGAAGCGGTTCAGATCGGGATGAAGAAGGTGGATGAGGCAATTGAGAAACGGAAAGGGAAAAAAAATGCCGGCCCGGCTCAGGTTGCCCTCGTCGCGATTGACCCTTCCAATGGCCAGATCCGGGCGTTGATCGGAGGGCGGAACTACGGCGCCAGCCAACTGAATCGAGCGCAGGCGAGACGTCAGCCAGGATCGGTCTTCAAACCATTTGTATATGCTGCGGCACTCAAGAATCGGGTTTTCACACCGGCCTCCATCGTCGACGATGAACCGACGCAGTTCTGGTTCGGTTCTCAGCTCTATGAGCCAGATAATCATATGTCGCACTTTTTCGGCAAGGTTACGCTTCGGACGGCGCTGGCAAAATCCCTTAACATTCCGGCGGTAAAGATTGCTCAGGAAACGGGTTATGGCGAAGTGGCGCAACTCGCCCGGCAGGTCGGACTCGGCAAGACCATTCGCGCTACACCCTCCATGGCGCTTGGCTCCTACGAGACAACGCCGATTGAAATCGCCGCGGCATATACCGTTTTCGCGAACCGCGGGGTTTTTGTCGCTCCAAATTGGGTAGTCGGAATTCGGGATTCGTCCGGCCAGGAGATAGCAAAGAAGGCTAACCCGTCGCGGCGGGTATTGGAAGAAGACGTTGCTTACTTGATGACCAACATGATGGAAGAGGTCATCCGCTCCGGGACCGGAGCCGGGGTGCGCTCGTACGGATTTGTGCAGCCCGCGGCAGGCAAGACTGGTACTTCCCACGACGGCTGGTTTGCTGGCTACACGACGAAGTTGATCTGCGCGGTTTGGGTTGGGTTTGACGACAACGCGGAATTAAATCTAGAGGGTGCGCGTTCCGCGCTGCCGATTTGGGCCGAATTTATGAAGCGCGCCCATCTCCGCCGACCCTACCGCAACGCCACCGAGTTCCCGCAACCAAACGGAGTTGTGGTTACGAACATCGACCCGGCAACCGGGAAGCTTGCTGGCGGAAATAATTCGAACGCTCGCGAAGAGGTCTACCTGCAAGGAACCCAGCCCCAAGCCGCTGAGGGAGGAGGAGGACCGGGAACCGCTGTTTCCGATTGGGGAGCAGAACCGACTCGTCCCCAGCGAACCCCCAATGGCAGTCGGGAGGTGCGGTCGATTCCCGTCGCTCCGAAACCGGCCTGGGCCCAATGAAAGTATCGTAGTACTCCGTTACACTAATCGGAAAGAAGGAGGTTATTTCGTTATGCAACCGATTGGGATTTTCCTCTCGTTCTGTTTCGCAGTGGTGGCTCTGGGTCAACTCCCGGAAAACTCCGGATTGCGCCCTCTCCCGTCTGATCCTGCAACCGTTCGTCCTTCCCTTTCGCCCGAGGCTCGGGGTGATATCTTCATGGCGCGTAAGATGTACCGCGAGGCGGCAGATGTTTATCGGCAGCCACCGGAGAATCCGATTCTGGCCAATAAGATTGGCATCGCCTTCCATCAGATGACGGCGCTGTCGGATGCGAAGCGCCAATACGAACGGGCCGTTCGTTTGAAACCAGATTATTCGGAAGCGATCAACAACCTCGGGACGATTTTCTATGCGCAAAAGAACTATCGCAAAGCGATCAGCCAGTACAAGCGCGCCTAAAAGGTGAATCCCAATTCGGCATCGATCTTCAGCAACCTTGGCACCGCGTATTTTGCCCGCAAGAAGTACGACGAGGCCTTTGACGCGTACCAGAAAGCCTTGTCCATTGATCCGGAAGTGTTTGAGCATCGCAATACCCAAGGTGTCCTGTTGCAGGAGCGGAACGTCACCGAACGGGCCAAGTTCCACTACTACCTCGCCAAGACCTACGCCAAGTCAGGGAACACGGAACGGGCGCTCGACTATATGCGCAAGGCGATTGAAGAGGGATTCAAAGAACGGAACAAGTTTGTGGAAGAAGAGGAGTTCGCTTCGCTTCAGGCCAATCCGGACTTTCAGCTTCTGTTAAAACTGGAAACGCGTGTCCTCTAAGGGATTCCTGGGGGCGATTCTCGTGTGCGCCTTGCTCGGCTGTGGCAAGGGTCCAGGGCGGCCGGCGGTCGTCAAGATCGCCCTGCTTTCTCCGCAAAGTCAGTCGTCGAGTGAGGGCGGACAGGTATTGCAGTCGACCCTGACGATGGCCTTTATCGGTTTGACCGACGCGATGGTCTTCTCACTCTCGAGCCGTCGCCAAGCGGCCGACGTTGCCCCCAATTTTATTCTGGAGCCCATCGCGGATCGGTCCGGTTTCTCGATCCAGATTTTCGATGGTCCCTCGCAGCGTCATATTGCGGAAGTTGTGTGTGCGGTGGCCGATTGTGCGCGTCAGATTGGTGAGGCGATTGGGGTGACTCCTCGGAAGCTGGCAGTCGTGGCGGCCGCTGTGCCAGCGCGGCCTACTGCCGAGGGGTTTGCCGAGTTGGCGGCACGATCTCCCGAGGATGGAACGATTTACGAGCAGTGGTTCAACTACTTGTTAAGCCAAAACCGCCGCGAGGAGATCGGTCCCGTGATCGCTCAGGCCTTGCAGCGAACGTGGCCGCCGCTGGAACGCGCCCAATTCGAGGTTCTGCGGGCAACGATGAACGGTGACGTCTCGGCGCGGCTTACGGCGATTGGTGCGGTCGCCCGCGCTTGGCCGGCGAACGTCCCTCTTCAGATACAAGCGGCCGATGGATTGAACCAACGGCGGGACTTTAAGGGCGCGCTACCTCTTTTGCAGGCGGCCGTAAGGGCAGAGCCGGATAGTTTTCAGGTGCTGTCGAACTTGGCCTACACTCAGGCCTTAGCGGGAGATTTTTCGGCTGCGCTGCAGACGGTTCAGGTCAGCACTGCCACCGCTAACCAGCCTCTCCGGTCGCTTGATTTAGAAGGGGATATTCGTTTCCTGAAAGGGGATTTCAGTGCTGCCGAGACTGCGTACTTGGCGGCAGCCGAAAAGGACGCCGCGTTTGAGCTTGGCCGGCTGTACGCCAAGGCTGCCGAGGCGGCGCTGTGGCAGAATCAAGTCGAGCGGGCTGACGGCCATATGCACCGTTTTTTCGGGGTTTATCAGAAGGGGGTACCGGCCGGAATCGCCATCGTGCAAGGTCTGTGGCTCTGGCGCATCGGCCAGCGGGTCGAAGCGCGCAGGCAGGCCGAAATGTTGCCGAGTATTAAGCCGCTCTTCGATTTCCTGGCCGATCCTACGCGAGGCGGTCCTCCGCCGGCGGGTCCCGCGCTGCAGGCGTTGGCCCAGGGCCGCGCGCCTGAAGCCGCTGTCGCCCTGGCCGATTTTAT
>JBBRIO010000201.1:0-8694 GCA_038220855.1 Bryobacterales bacterium
AGCCGAAGGAGTTCGTTTCAGGGCGCGTGATGCAGTCCGACATTCGGTCGCTGTTCCCTTGGCTCCGGCAAGGGGGGATACGACCGCGGGCCGTGCTGGTGGGTGCCGACGGCCGCATTGAGCAACTGCTCACAACCCGCGACGCGATCGAGCGACTGGCCGCTACTCCTTAAAGTTTGAAACTCGCGAGAACCTGGTCCCACGGCTTGCGATATGGCCGGGTGAGCATCCGAGCGGCTTCCGCATCCCCAACGATGGTCTCCTTGTCGGGGTCCCAAGTTAGTTTGCGGCCAAGGCGCAGGGAGATGTTGGCCAGGTGACAGGCCGTGGCGACGGCGTGACCGTCCGCGACATCGGCGACCGGCCGCTGGCGTGTCTTCACGCAATCGAGGAAATTGCGAACGTGCAGGTCGAACTGCTCCTCCGACGAACCGGGCACTTTCAAGGCGGGGGTCCAGGGTTCTGGGTTCACTTCACTGCGGACGGGTCCGCCGCCGGGGGTTCCCTTGAACCGGGGAATGGCATTAGCGGGGTCTACCTTCAAGTCGGGTACGATCTCGAAGCCACCGCGATCGATCACCATAGAGCCTTTGGTGCCGAAGAATTCGAGCGAGCCGGAGCGCGGAGTACCGCGGGAGGCTTCGCGATGATGCCAGGCGGCGGTCATGCCGGGGAAGACGTAAAGTGCGTCCTGCGTATCCGGCGTTTCCCCGTCGTCGAGCAGCGCAAAACGACCGCCCACGCTGACCACGGATTGCGGACCTTTCAAGCCAAGGGCCCAATACATGATGTCGATGGAGTGAGCACCGAGGTTGGTCATCTGGCCGCCGGAGAAGTCCCAGAACCAGCGGAAGTGGTAGATCCCGCGATGGGGGGAATAGGGCCGCATCGGCGCCGGGCCGCACCACATGTCGTAGTCGAAGTTGGACGGGGCGGCACCGGCGGGCGGAGTTCCGAAGCCCGGCATCACGTTGCGCGAAGCCTGCATCCGAACGTGGTGAATCTTGCCGATAGCGCCGTCGCGGAGAAGATCGCGGCCCTTCGCGTAGTGGCGGCCGGAGCGCTGCTGGGTGCCCACCTGCACCACCCGGTTGTATTTGCGGGCGGCCTTGGTCATCCACTGCCCCTCGGCATGGAATAGGGTCATCGGCTTTTCCACGTAGACATCTTTTCCGGCGCCGCAGGCCATAATCGTCATCAGGGCATGCCAGTGGTCAGGCGTCGACACAACGACCGCCTGCAGCTCTTTATCGTCGAGCAGGCGACGGAAATCGGAGTAAGCCCGGGGCTTGCCGCCCATGGCTTGGAGCCCCTCTTCCAACCGCGGCTGGTAGGACTCGGCCATCGCGGCCATGTCGACATCGCGCTGATTCTTGAAGTCAAACACGTGTTGCGCGCCGATGAGGCCGTAACCGATGAACCCCACTTGAAGGCGATCATTCGCGCCCCAAACGCGAGTGGCGGCGGCCGCGGTGGCGGCACCCATGAAGTATCGGCGAGTCGAGAGCATCGGCGAGATTCTATCACTCCTCGCGATAGACTAACAGTTTAGCCAATGCCTACAATTTTTGATTCCGGCGATTCTTCGCTCTTCGATGTCCGCTCGAAAGTTCCTGGTCCGAAGGGCCAGTTGCCGATTACTCCTGAAATGCTACTCACCCGCCCGTCCGGCGATCTGTTCGGCTGGACGCTGAACGCCGGCATGGGCTGGGACCCGGCCAAGCTCGGCGGCAAGGAGATTCTCCTGCTTTCCACACACGGCGGCATTCGGCGGCCGGACGGCACGCCGGTGGCGCTGGGTTACCACACCGGCCACTGGGAAGTCGGGTTGATGGTGGAAGCCGCGGCCGAAGAGTTGGCCAGGCACGGCGCGGTTCCGTTTGCCGGCGCGTGTACGGACCCCTGCGACGGACGTAGCCAAGGTACCCCGGGCATGTTCGATTCCCTGCCCTACCGCAACGATGCGGCGATGATCTTCCGGCGGTTGATTCGGAGCCTGCCGACGCGGCGCGGCGTAATCGGCGTAGCCACCTGCGATAAAGGCCTCCCCGCGATGATGATGGCCTTGGCGGCACAGCACGATATGCCGTGTGTTCTGGTGCCGGGCGGGGTGTCGCTGCTGGCCGAGGATGGCGAGGATGCGGGCAAGGTGCAGTCGATTGGCGCGCGGTTCTCCCACGGTCAAATCACGCTCGAAGAGGCCGCCGATATGGGCTGCCGGGCGTGCGCGTCACCGGGCGGGGGCTGCCAATTCTTAGGCACGGCGGCGACGTCGCAGGTGGTTGGCGAGGCTTTAGGGATGACGCTGCCGCACGCGGCGCTCTCCCCCTCGGGGCACCCCATCTGGCTCGACATGGCGCGGCGAAGCGGCCGGGCGGTGTTGGAGATGGGCAAGTTGGGTTGGACGATGGCCGACATTCTGACCGACGCGGCGTTTGAAAACGCCATGGTGGCGCACGCGGCGTTCGGCGGGTCGACCAATCTGATTCTGCACATTCCGGCGGTGGCGCATCAGGCCAAGCTGCGGCGGCCGAATGTGGACGATTGGACGCGCGTGAACAAGCAGGTGCCGCGCCTGGTGGATGCCTTGCCGAACGGACCGCGGAACCATCCGACGGTGCAGGTTTTCCTGGCCGGCGGCGTGCCGGAAGTGATGCTGCATCTCCGCAAGATGGGGCTACTACAGCTCAAGACGAAGACGGTGGCCGGCTGCACGCTCGACGAGGTTTTGGATTGGTGGGAACAAAGTGAACGCCGGGCCGAGTTGCACAAGGTGCTGCGCGAGCGAGACGGCGTCGACCCCAATAACGTCATCTTTTCAGCCGAAACTGCCCGATCGCGGGGCATCGGCTCGACCGTTTGTTTCCCCACCGGCAACCTGTCTCCGGAAGGCAGCGTGATCAAAAGTACCTCGATTGATCCGACCGTGGTGGATGCTGATAACGTCTACCGCAAACGCGGCCCGGCGCGCGTCTTTACGAGCGAACCGGCGGCGATCGCCGCGATCAAACAAGGCAAGATCCAGAGCGGCGACGTGATGGTGCTGATGTCCCGCGGGCCGAAGGGTTCGGGCATGGAAGAGACGTATCAGGTGACGAGCGCGCTGAAGTTCCTCCCGTTCGGCAAGCACGTCGCCCTGCTTACCGATGCCCGGTTCAGCGGAGTCTCCACCGGGGCTTGCATCGGCCATGTCTCCCCGGAAGCGCTGGCCGGCGGGCCGATTGGCCGGGTCCAGGATGGCGACACGATCGAGATCGTGATCGACCGCAATTCGCTCGAAGGCACCGTAAATCTTTTAGGAGAAGACGGAACCCGGGAAGCCGGCACCCTGCTGCTGGCCGGACGGACACCCCACCCGGGGATCCAGCCCGATCCGCTCCTGCCGAACGACACCCGGCTGTGGGGCTTGCTCCAGGAAGTGAGCGGTGGACCGTGGGGCGGGTGCGTCTATGACGTCGACGCTATTGCGGAGACTTTAGAGGCTGGCCTGGTGGCGCTAGGCCGGAAAGCTCACTCTCCAGCTTGAAAACGTTAATCATGTTTTGGAGTTGAGAGGCAATAAACGGGCTGGTCTTCTGCATGTCGAGGACCAGCGCCTGCGCTTCGAGTTGGCGCTTTTCCAATAGGTAGCTAACGATCAGATGCCGGGCCGCCGTGACATGCGTGGGGTCGAGTTGGCAGGTCTTTTCGAGCGCCTTGATTTTCTCCTTGGCGTTGCCGGCGCGATCGTAGCTGAGCCCCAACAGGTACCAAGCTTCGGCCAAGGCTGGCTTACGGGCCACGGCCTGCTTCAGTTGTACAATTGCGCCAGCCGGGTTGCCGCGTTCGTAAAGAGGCAGTGCCACTCGGACGTAGCCTTCAGCCACGGGGTCAACGCCGGCGCGCCACGCCGCCAGCGATTCGGGATTGCGCGTCTGCACCTGAATCGGCTTCGCGGAGAAGAGCATTTCGGTGCCGGTAGCCGGCAAGTGGAAGCCGAGGAGCAGGCGGCCGCGGCCGACGTCTTCGCCGCGCACCGCCTTGAAGAGGAGTTCGGTCCCCTGGTGGGTTCGTGCCGTAATCCGCTCCGCCCGCACAAAGCAGGGGCGGGCGGTTTCGACGACGCCCGGCTCATTTGCGAGGCGCCCGAGTTCGGCGCAGATCTGTTTGCCCTCGGCATTGAAGCCAAGCACGGTCAGGGTTAGAACTTGAGCCGGAGCCGAAAGCGCCCAGAAAAACAGAAGAGCCCGCATAGATTTGATGGTAGAACAGCGGTGCCCAATGGGACAGTACAACGTAGCCGCGATGCTCCGGACGACATTGACGATGTTGGTGCCATCGTCGGCCGGGAGGAGCTTCTGGGGATTCCGACCGGTCCGAGTGGCCGGTTACCCCGAACGCCCGTGCACTGAAGGAGCGCGGGCCCAGCGCCACGTGCGCGGTACTCCAACTGGGAACTAAGTTTCTGGATCCAGCGACGGGTCGGATCGGATCCGCGACGACGGAACGGATGACGAAATTCGAATTCAAGGAACCGGACGCCAAGTGGTTCGACTTTGCTTCCCTGTCGATGTATTGTTCAGTCCGGGACGGCGAGCACCCCGGAAGCCCCTTGAAGACGGCCCTCTAAAAAATGTCAAACGTCGCAACCTGCTCGATCGAACCAGAAACGGACTTTAAACGAAAGCGACCGCTTCTGTTCGATAATAGGGGATTACCATGGATTGGAGTTCGCTCGACCTCAAAAAGACCGTAAACCTGCCCCAAACGGCGTTTTCGATGAAGGCAAATCTGCCCAACCTGGAGCCTAAGCTGCTCGGGGAATGGGCCGAAACTAAGCTCTACGAGCGAATTCGCCAGACCCGCAAAGGGCAACCGCAGTTCATCCTGCACGACGGTCCTCCTTACGCCAACGGCAACATCCACCTCGGCCACGCCTTCAATAAGTTGCTCAAAGACTTCATCGTCAAGTCCAAGACGATGGGCGGTTTCGATTCGCCCTACGTCCCGGGGTGGGACTGCCACGGCTTGCCCATCGAGATCAAAGTCGACAGCGAACTCGGCAGCAAGAAGGCGCAAATGTCGACGGCCGAGATCCGCCGCGCCTGCCGCGCCTACGCCCAGAAATACGTTAATTTGCAGAGCGGGAGCTTCCAACGCCTCGGCGTTTTCGGCCGCTGGGAAGATCCGTATCTGACCATGGCCCCGGAGTATCAAGCGGCCATCGCCGGCGCTTTTGTCGATTTTTACGCCAAGGGCTATGTCTATCGCGGCCTCAAACCAGTGAACTGGTGCATCAGTTGCCGCACCGCGCTGGCCGAAGCCGAAACCGAGTACGAGAACCATAAGAGCCCTTCGATATGGGTGAAGTTCAAGCTGACCTCGGCGGCCGAAGCCGTCGATCCGGCCCTGGCCGGGCGAGACATCTTTGGTCTGATCTGGACCACTACCCCGTGGACGATCCCCGCCAATCTCGGTCTCTGCTTCCATCCCCGGCTCGAATACGTCGCCGTGGAATCGCCACAGGGTTTGATGATCGTGGCCGATGGCCTGCTCGAACAGGTCGCTAAGGACTTGGCTTGGGAGAGCCATACCGTCGTCGCCCGCTTCCCCGGGTCGCGATTGGAAGGGGCCATCTTCGCCCACCCATTCGCGCAACGGGAAAGCAAAGCCGTTCTCGGCGAGCATGTGACGCTCGAACAGGGCACGGGCATCGTCCACACGGCACCCGGCCACGGGATGGACGACTACATTGTCGGCCTGCAAAACGGGTTGGCCGTCTACTGCCCGGTGGACGCCGCGGGCCGGCTTTATCACACGGAAGCGGAGCCGGGTCACCTGCCGGAAGAACTCGTCGGACTAACCGTCTGGGAAGCGAATGCGAAGGTGATGGAACTGCTGACGGCGGTCGACGCGCTTGCCGGACGGCGCACGATCGAGCACTCCTACCCGCACTGCTGGCGCTGCCACAAGCCCACCATCTTCCGCGCCACCGAGCAATGGTTCATCGGTATGGAGAAGAACAATCTCCGGCAGGAAGCGCTCGAGGCCATCAAACGCGTGCAATGGATGCCCACCTGGGGCGAAGAACGGATCTCGAATATGATCGCCGCCCGGCCCGATTGGTGCATCTCTCGCCAACGGACCTGGGGCGTGCCGATTGTCGCGTTTACGTGCAACGCCTGTGGCGATTTGGTGAAGGATCGGACGATCCTCGATCAGGTCGTAGCTCAGTTCAAAGTCCACTCGGCCGACATTTGGTACGAAAAAACACCCGCGGAACTGCTGCCGGAAGGCTACTGTTGTGGCAGTTGCGGAGCGAGCGACTTTTCTAAGGAAAAGGACATTTTGGACGTCTGGTTCGACAGCGGCTCCAGCCATCTGGCCGTGCTCAACGAGCGCTACGACCTGCCATGGCCAGCCGACTTGTACCTCGAAGGCGGCGACCAGTATCGCGGTTGGTTCCACTCCTCTCTGCTGGTTGGAATCGGCACCAAGGGCGACGCACCCTATCGCGGTTGCCTCACGAACGGCTGGGCGCTCGACGACAAGGGCCGGGCGATGTCGAAGTCGCTCGGCAACGTGATCGAACCGGAAAAGATCATCAAGCAAGCCGGGGCCGACATCTTGCGGCTCTGGGTGAGTTCGGTTGAATTCTGGGAAGACGTCCGGCTCGGCGATGAGATCCTGCAGCGGCTGACCGAAGCCTATCGGAAGTTCCGGAACACGTTCCGCTACGCCCTCGGCAATCTGCATGGGTTCGATCCGCAAACCGATGCCGTGCCCGCCGAAGAGTTAGAGCCGATCGATCAATGGATTCTCGTCCGCGCCGAAGAGTTGGTCGCCAAGTGCCGCGTTTGGTACGACGAGTATGCCTTTCATCGGATCTACCAAGCTTGCTACGCGTTTTGCTCGACCGATTTAAGCGCGGTCTATTTCGACGTCTTGAAAGACCGCCTCTATACATCGGCGACCAAATCGCGCGCCCGGCGCAGTGCGCAAACCGCGCTGTACCGGCTGACCGATTCGTTGATTCGGTTGCTGGCCCCCATCCTGAGCTTCACTTGCGAGGAGATCTGGAAGAGCCTCGGCAAAACCGATAGTGTCCACTTGGCCCTGTTGCCTAGTCTTGAAGAGTTAACCGCCGGCATTCCGACGGCGCAACGGAGCGCTCTCGGCGATTGGGACAAGCTGATGGCGCTGCGCGGAGAAGTGACCAAGCCACTGGAAACCGCGCGGCAGACAAATCTGATCGGCGCGCCGCTCGAAGCCAAGGTTAAGATCTCCGCCGAGGAGGCGACCTACGCCTTGCTCGCCGCCCATCGGGAAGAACTCCCTGGGCTGTTCATCGTTTCGCAAGTCGAGTTGGAATTGAGCGGACCCGGACCAATGACGGTCGTGGTTGGGAAAGCCGACGGCGTAAAGTGCGAACGGTGTTGGAAGTTCATGCCGAACGTCGGCTCCGATGCCGCCTTGCCGACCGTGTGCGCTCCGTGCGCGGCGGCCGTTCGGGAAATGTTTGCGGACTGAGATCAAGATGTCGGGAATCCGAGTTGCCATTCTCGCGCTGGTGCCGCTGATCTTCGCCCTCGATTGGGGGACCAAGCGGATGATTGAAGCGCGGGTGAGCTTCTGGGATACGTATGCGGTCATCCCCGGATTCTTCAGCATCGTCCACGCGCAGAATCGGGGGGCGGCCTTCAGCCTGTTGAACGACGCCTCCGACCAGGTCCGCGCCGTGGTTCTGATCGGGTTCTCGGGCGTGATTACCTTGGTCGTGGCCGGAATGCTGGCGATGTCGTTCCGCAAGGGAGACCGGCAGTCCGATCGGGTGCGGGCGGCCCTGGCGCTCGTGCTCAGTGGGGCGCTCGGCAATATGTGGGATCGGGTGTTACGGGGCTATGTGACGGATTTCCTGCTCGTGTACATTGGCGAGTATAGCTGGCCGGTCTTCAATGTTGCCGACAGCGCGATCTGCGTCGGGGCTGGTTTGCTGCTTCTCGATATCTGGCGCGAACGGGGAGAGAAACATGCTGCCTAAGCTATTTTCCGTCGGCGATTTTTTCCTGCCCACTTATGGGGTGTTAGTAGCCAGCGGCGTGCTGCTGGGGTTGCTCGTGACCACCCGGTTAGCGCGCCAGCAAAAACTGGATCCGGAAAAGATCACGAACCTGGTGCTTTACGTCGTCTTCGCCGGCATGCTGGGCGCGAAGTTGGCGATGTTTGTTTTCGATTGGGGTTACTACGCCCAGCGACCGGAAGAAATCTTTTCTGTAGCAACGCTGCAGGCCGCGGGCGTATTCCAAGGTGGGCTGGTAACGGCCATCCTGGTGGCCTGGTGGTATGTTCGACGCGAAAAGATGCCATTTTTGCCGATTGCGGACCTCTTCGCCCCAGGCCTCGCCCTAGGGCACGCGGTGGGCAGAATCGGCTGTTTTGCCGCCGGGTGCTGCTATGGAGCTTATTGCGAGCGCCCCTGGGCGGTGCGCTATTCCAACCCGGACGCGGCGAAAATCAGCGGGACACCCTTAGGGATTCCCCTCCACCCGTCCCAACTCTACGAGGCGGTGGCTGAGTTCGTCCTGTTCTGGGTACTATACCGAATGGCCAAGCGCCCGCACCGGGCCGGGACCGTCATTGGATTGTACTTGACCGTCTACTCAACGGTACGCTTTTTCGTTGAGTTTGTTCGACATCACGAGCAAGGGCTGCAGG
>JBBRIO010000202.1:0-8682 GCA_038220855.1 Bryobacterales bacterium
GACCAGTAAGCGGCAGAGCGGGAAGGATGTGAAGCAGATCGTTGCGGAACTGACACCCGTACTTCGCGGCTGGGGGAACTATTTCCGGACGGGGAACGCCGACCGGGAGTTTAACAAGATGGACGGTTTTGTGGTGCGGAGTTTGCGGCGCTGGCAGTATCGGCGCGGCGGACAACGACCCACGAAACGTCCGCCTTTTACTGGCGATCAGCTACACGGGATGGGACTGGACACGTTGATATGGGCACCGTGAAATATCCGGCGCAAGCCACAGCAAGAAAATCATCGGTAAGCCGTGTGCCGGAAAACGGCACGCACGGTTTGAAAGGGGGATTTTAGAAACGGGCGGCGTAAGCTTGTACCGCGCTAAAATCCTACCTATGCTGAACGCGGGCGAGGTTGGAGGAGTAACGCGATCCGGGTTAGGCACGAATTCAAGCGTGATGGCCCGTCCCCCTGGTTCTAGCGAGGCGTGGAGGCGCCGGAGGATATCGACGCAGCCGGCTTCGACAAAATGGTGAAGGAGGTTGGTCAACAGGACGACGTCGTAGCCGGTGCCGTAATCAACGCTGAGGGCGTTGCCGGGGATGCCGGTCCAACGATCAGCAACGCCCAAGTGCTGCGCGCTTTCCGCGGCAACGGCCAGAACGGCTGGCCAATCGAGAGCCGCGACTTGCGCCTCGGGATTTTGCACCGCGATCTGAATGCCGAACATCCCGTGACCGGCGGCGACGTCAAGCACCCGGACGGGACCGGTGCCGACGAGGCCGGCGATGATTCCGGCGAAGGGCATCATCAACGGTGCCATGCCGCGGGCGAAATCGACCCAGACGGGGTTACCGTCTTCGATCGTGCCCTCCCCGCCCAGCATCATCTTGCCAGAGCGGACGACCTGGGCGATGTCGCTGGAGGCGTGGAACAGAACGGGATGGTTCATGAACCGGGAGGCGAGTCCGGCGTAGGCCGGGGAGCGGGCGACGAGGAACAGGGCTGCGTCGGGCGCGAGGCCGTAGTGGCCCTCGGTCTTTGTCAGAAGGCCGGTGACGCAGAGGTAGGCGGCGAGGATTCGCGTGCCGCGTTCAGTGGCCTGGAGGTTGGCGGCCAAGGTCTCCACGGTGGTGTGGCCGGACCCGAAGCCCGAGTTCGATGCCAGCGCGCAAGGCCTGCATCGCTACATGCGCGTTCATCATCTGGAAAATTCGTTGGGGGGTAACCATGGCCTAACGTAACCTCGCTTGAATAATGGAAATAGGAGAGGGCGTGGCAGTGATCGCTTCGAGCGTGAAGCCGTGGGCGTTGAGCAGCCCGGTCCATTCGGGGGCGGTGCGTTCTTTGCCGCCACACATCACCATCATGTTGATGTCCATGATGCGGGCTGGTATCGGCAGGTCGTCTTCGGGGACCACCTGCTCGAGGATGAGCAGTTGGCTCGACGGCTTGGCGGCCTGGCGGATCGTGCCGAGAATGCGCCCGGCGTCGACATCGTTCCAATCGTGAAGAATGAACTTCATCATGTACGCGTCCGCCTCAGCGGGGACGGAGGAGAAGAAATCGGCGGCGACGACCGTGGCGCGGCGGGATAGGCCCTGCGCGGCGATGTACGCTTCGGCCGCGGGCACCGTGAAGGCGAGGTCCGTGACGATGCCGCGGAGGCCAGGTTGTTGGCCGAGGACGGCGCAGAGCAGCGTGCCGTTGCCGCCCGCGACGTCGACCAGGGTGCCGGTGGCGGGAAACTGGAAGCTGCCCATAATGCCCGGGATGACGGCGTGGCTGAAGTCGCTCATCGCTTGGTTCCAGACGTCCTCACTGTGCAGATCGTCAAAGGCGGTCACCCCGCGTTCGACCGAGGCGCGGAGGGTGCCCCAGGCGCGCGCAGGTGTCCGCCGCCCAGCTGAGAAGCCATCATGGCATGCATCGAACCGGGGACGCCAGTGCGAAGGGTCTCGCCGACCGGGGTGAGTTGGAGAAGGTGCCGTCAGGCTGGGTCGAGACCAAGCCAATGGTGGCGCAAGCCCGGAGGAAGCGATCCAGAAACGGCGCATGGGTGCCCGGAACCGACTGCTGGCCAGCGGCTAAAAAGTCGGCGATACGGAGTTCGGCAAACACTTGAACCAGGCGGGCTCCCATCAGGCCGAGGCCCAGGTCGAAGATCTGATCTTGAGGAGAAGGGATGTGCATAAACTGTCTCCGCTACAGTACGCGAAAGGGTTTACCCGAAAGGGTCATCCGATGTGGTATTGATTGTTTAGTCTTACTCGATGCTTATCCTGCATGCCGGCGTTCACGACGGCTTCTTTTCGATATGGCTGGAGGCATCGGCAGATCATAAACAGGCGAAGGCGGCCCCTACTGTGGCGCGTCCGCAACGAAGCGGATCGCCAGAGTACCCCTTCGGAGCTCCGCCCGCCCTGTTGCGCGAAATTCTTTCGTCCCTGCCTTACTGTGGGGAATTGGCAAAGGCCCAGATGCAACGAGTCGTTCTCTGGGCGCCAGCTGCGCCCGAAGGGCCAGTGGCATCTAGCGCGTTGATCGCCGAGCATCCCGTTTATGAGAGCCTTGTGCTCTCTCCCTGGTCTGTTGCTTCCATGCAACTGGGGCCGAAAGAAACCGTGGATTTTCTTGCAGCTACCTTCGGCCAACGGATCATACGACCCGGGCTGATGGTGGCCCCTGACGTGCAATTCTGGGTGGCCGCCCTGCGCTTTGCGGGCGGGCTGGTGGCCCGGCAACAGTTTTTGCCCGATTTGGACGAAGTCGACGGCGATTTCGCCGCCAATTGGACCCCTGTTTACCCCGGTATCGAAGGTCACCGACTGGCCGCCCTCGCCGCCGCCATGCCCGCATCGGCGCGGGCCATCACCTTCGAAGATAAGGCCGCTCCCTCCACCCCAGCGCGAATCGTGCTCGATGCTTTCGTCGCCTGGATGCTCGACGATCTCGTCCGCGGCAGCTACAACGGCGGCAAGCCGCCTCGGGGGAAGAGCCCCCATGAGCGATGGTTATATGCCCTTGCGTCCGAGGATGGACTAGTCGACGGGTATCCGGATGTCCTGGACCGGATTGCAAAGCAGGTTCGTCAGTGGCGTCGCCCGGTGGCCCTCACCGCCGACGCGCCGTTCCGCCTGTGCTTCCGTCTGGAAGAGCCGAGTGAAACGAACACCGCTTGGACCGTCCGCTATCTCGTGCAAAGCGTCGATAACCCGGACAATGTGTTACGCGCCGAGCACATCGGCACAGGAGAACGCTTAGCGGGGGTGACCCGGCAGCCGACCCTTGAGTTCCTGTTGACGTCGCTGACGCAGGCGACCTCGATCGTCACCCGGATTGAAAGCTCCCTCCGGGCCAGCGTGCCGACGGGCTTCGACCTGGATACCAACGGGGCGTACGAATTTCTCAACCAAAAGGCCGTGGCCCTTGAGCAGGGCGGCTTCGCGGTGGAACTGCCGAAGTGGTGGAGTCGTGACGGAACGCGGGCCCGCCTGAGCGTGAAGGCGATCGTCGACAGTCCGGAGAAGCCTCCGAAAGGCGGGCTCTCCCTGAACTGGATTCTGAACTTCGATTGGCGGATCGCCGTGGCCGGAGAATTGGCGACGCGCGATGAGCTGCTCGAGCTCCAGCGTCTGCGGTCTCCGCTGGTGAAAGTACATGGCCAGTGGGCGCACGTAACGCCGGACGAGATCGACTACTCGCTCGAATTCTGGCGCCGCAATTCCAGCGGCACGGCGACTGTGAGAGAAGTGATTCAGATGTCCCTGGGCAATTACCACTCGAACCACGAACTGCCGATTGAAGGCGTGGTGGCTACCGGGTGGGTCCGTGATCTTTTGGACCAGTTAGAAGGGCGCAAAGTATTTGAAGAGTTGAAGCCGCCCAAGGGCTTTAAGGGCACACTGCGGCCGTACCAGATTCGCGGCTATTCCTGGCTGAAGTTCCTGCGGAAGTGGGGTTTGGGTGCTTGTCTGGCCGACGACATGGGTCTCGGCAAGACCATCCAAACGCTAGCCCTGCTGCAGCTGGACAAGGAAGAAGGCACGACGATGCCGACGCTGCTGATTTGTCCCACCTCGGTGGCTGGCAATTGGCAGAAAGAGGCGGCCCGCTTTACACCCCAGTTGAAAGTTCTGGTACACCATGGCGTGAGCCGCTCGAAGGGCGACGAGTTCATCAAGCAGATGCATAAATACCACTTGGTCATCACCAGTTATGGCATTTTGCAGCGGGACTTGGAGTATTTCAAGCAAGTCACCTGGAGCGGGGCGATCCTGGACGAAGCGCAGAACATCAAGAACCCGGATACGCGGCAGGCGAAGTCGGTCCGTGCCCTCGTAAGCGATTACCGAGTCGCGCTGACCGGCACGCCGGTTGAGAACAACGTCGGCGATCTGTGGAGCGTGATGGAGTTCCTGAACCCCGGCTTCCTCGGGACCAGGGAGCAGTTCCGACGCAACTACTTCCTGCCGATTCAAACGAACCGCGACAACGACGCCGCCAACCAATTGAAGCGTCTGACCTCGCCCTTCCTGTTGCGTCGATTAAAGACGGATACTAAGATCATTGCGGACCTCCCGGAGAAGTTCGAGAACAAGGTCTACTGCACGTTGACCCGCGAACAGGTGGAGATGTATCAGCAGGTTCTCAAGGACGCTCACTCGAAGATCGAGTTCGCCGATGGTATGGCCCGGCGCGGCGCGATCCTGGCGACTCTCTCGAAGCTGAAGCAGGTGTGTAATCATCCGGCACAGTTCCTGGGCGATGGTTCTCCGGCGGTCGATCGGTCCGGCAAGCTGACGCGCTTGACAGAGATGATCGACGAAGTGCTCGTCAGCGGCGACCGGGCGCTTGTGTTTACGCAGTTCACCGAGATGGGTGGCATTCTGCAGAAGCATCTGCAGGATAGCTTCGGCGACGAGGTGCTGTACCTGCACGGCGGCACTTCGATGCGGCAGCGCGAAATGATGGTGGAGCGGTTCCAGAAATCGCCGAACGGTCCGCGTGTGTTCATCCTCTCATTGAAAGCAGGCGGCACGGGCTTGAACTTGACCCGGGCCAATCACGTCTTCCATTACGACCGTTGGTGGAATCCAGCCGTGGAAGACCAGGCGACGGATCGCGCATTCCGTATCGGCCAGTTGCGGAATGTGCAGGTGCATAAGTATCTCTGCGTGGGGACGCTCGAAGAGCGGATCGACGAAATGATCGAGAGCAAGAAGAGCATTGTGAACGAAGTGATCGGTACCGGCGAAGGCTGGATTACCGAGTTGTCGAACGAAGAGCTAAAGAACGTTTTTGCTTTGAGTGCGGAGGCCTTGGATGAGTAAGCGGCCAGGCGGCGGGGGGGGCAATCGAGGCTCCTGGGGAAGGAAGAAATCAGGCGATCGACGCCACGGCGCGCCGGCCGGTCCGGCAGGGCCTTCAACCGCAGCCCCTCCGCCCACCGCGGCCGCGCCTCCGACGCAGCGGACTGGATCCGGCGGTAACGGCAACAGTAACGGCAATGGAAATGGTCGCGCTCGCAACGACCGTGATTTTCGCGGCAATAACAATCGACGCCGTGGTCCCCAGCGCCGTACCGGTGGCTTCCGCGCCCCCGGTGGGGGGATTCGTTCCCAGACCCGGGGCTCCCACTTCGGTGAGAACTGGTGGGCTCGTCGCTGGATCGAAGTGCTCGAAAGCTTTGAAATGGGCTCCCGGCTCAACCGAGGCCGCGATTACGCCAAGAACGGGCATGTCCTCGCCATTACGATTGATGAAGGCCACGTTCACGCCCGGGTTAGGGGCTCCCGGCCCAAGCCCTACGATGTCGACATCAACATCAACACCATCTCCGAAGAGGATTGGACCCGCATCAGCGCGAAACTGGCCGAACAGGCCGTCTTCTCCGCAACCCTGCTGGCCGGCGAAATGCCGGGTGACATTGAAGAGATCTTTGAAGAATTAGGATTGTCGCTTTATCCAAAAAACGAGCAGGATCTCGTCACCCGCTGCACGTGCCCGGATACCGCCAACCCCTGTAAACACTTAGCCTCGGTCTATCTGCTGCTCGGCGAAGAATTCGACCGCGATCCGTTTCTGCTCTTCACTTTGCGCGGTATGCGCCGCGATAAACTGCTGGCCATCATCGAAAAAAACCTGCCGCAAGCGCTTGACGCCGAAGCACTTCGCGAGGACGACGAAGTTGTTCCGGTAGAGGATCCGAAACAGGAACTGCAGTTGGATCCTGACATCTTCTGGAAGGGAGCCTTCCGGATGCCTGAGGATGCGATGGGAGACGTCGCTCCGCCAGCGATAGCGGCCGCCCTCCCTCGACGCCTGGGACCCTTCCCGTTCTGGCAAGGTCAAAAGACGCTCCTCGACACCCTTGAGCCCGTCTATCGACGGGCCTCGCAACATGCGGTCGTCTTCCTACTCGGAGAGCCTCTGCCCGGGCCGGCTAACGGCGGTTCGAACCAGACGTAGCGGCACCGTGAACGGATTGGTACTCTTCGTACGGTCCCTTGAAGTCCAGGATTTCGTGATCGTCGACCGCCCAGATGCGGGTGGCGATCGCGTCGATCAAATCATGGTCATGCGTGACGATGAACACCGTCCCGTCGAACTTTTGAAACGCTACGTTCAAGGCGTTGATCGCTTCCAAGTCCAAGTGATTCGTCGGTTCGTCGAAAACGAGGACGTTTGGTTTTTCGATCATCAGGCGGCAAAAGATGAGGCGGGCGGCCTCCCCGCCACTCAGCGCGTGGGTAGGCTTAGCGCCCTCTTCGCCGGTGAACAACATCTGCCCTAGCGTGCCCCGGACCTCTTCCCGGCTGAGTTGGGGATCAAACGTGTGTAGCCATTCGAAAGCGGTCGTGCCCTTTTCAATCGACTCTTTATGGTCCTGCGCGAAGTACCCGATGCTGGTTTCATGGCCCCAGGTAACTTCCCCGGACCCGGTCGAGAGATCCTTTTCTTGAGCGGACGTCACCGGCCCGTTGTCGAGCATGGCGCGGAGCAGGGTGGTTTTGCCAGCGCCGTTGCGGCCGAGAATCGCGATCCGCTCACCCCGGCTGATGTGCGCCGAGAAAGGCTTGAAAACCAGTTCGTTGCCGTACGAGCGGGTCAGATTCTTGATCTCGAGCGGATGCTTGCCGGACGGGCGCTTCGACACAAACTTGATGAACGGTCTTGCGATATTGGAACGCTTTAGATCCGATACTTCGAGACGCTCCACTTCCTTAGCGCGACTGCGGACCTGGCTAGCGCGGGTGCCGGCGCTAAACCGGGCAATGAAGTCGTTTAACTGCGCAATCTTTTTCTCGCGCTGTTGGTTGTCGTTCTCGATCCGGGTACGCAGTTGCGTCTTCGCCATCACCATGTCGTCATACCCACCGTTGTAGACGATGATCGTCTGGTAGTCGATGTCTGCGATGTGGGTGCAGACCGAGTTCAGAAAGTGGCGATCGTGCGAAATCACAATCATCGACCCTTTGAAATTGTTGAGGAAGTCCTGCAGCCAGTGGATCGACTCCAGGTCAAGATGGTTCGTCGGTTCGTCCAGCAGCAAGCCTTCGGGGTTGCCGAACAACGCTTGGGCCAACAGCACGCGGACTTTCTGCCCGCCCTGCAATTCGCTCATCTTTCGCTCGTGCAGCGCCTCCGGGATGCCAAGGCCGCCCAGCAGAATGGAGGCGTCGGAGTCGGCCGAATAGCCGTCCTCTTCGCCAACCAGGCCTTCGAGTTCTCCCAAACGGATCCCATCCTCGTCGGTCATGTCCACTTTGCTATAGAGCACTTCGCGCTCTTCAAGGGCGCTCCACAAACGAACGTTGCCCATGATCACGGTGTCGACGACGCGATAAGCGTCGAACGCAAACTGATCCTGCTTCAGCACGGACATGCGTTTCGGCCGCGAGACAGTCCCCTTCTGGGCGTCAATCTCACCGGACAGGATCTTCATCAAAGTCGACTTACCGGCACCATTGGGACCAGTTAAGCCGTAACGGCGACCCGTCGCGAACGCGACGGAGACATCTTCAAAAAGTACTTTCGCGCCGAAGCGCATGGAAACGGAACTTACAGAAATCATGCAGCGGGGTTCGTCTGCAAGTATAGCAATCCCTACTGTTTGGGCACGCAGCGCAGGGCAATCACCAGATTCACCATCTCCAAAGGGATCGGAAACGGCCAACGGCGGGTAGACTTGATATCGAACTTCTCGCGAAGTTCTCCAAGAATCTCGGCCGGCACATTCACGTGCTCCCGCTCAATAAACCAACGATACGGCTGCTTGTATCGCTTCTCGAAAATCCGTTGGGCGGAGATGCGGCGCGCCAGGGTATAGGCCAAGCTGCCTTCGCAGGGGATAACGACCTGCAGAAAACCCTTCTCTTTGTCCACCACCCGATGCAATTCGCGGACCGCCGCCGGCAAGTTGGGCAGATGTTCCAGAACATGAATGGCGAGCACCCGGTCAAAATGACCGTCCGCAAAATCAAAACCCGTCTGGCAGTCGCCAAGGACTGTTTGCACCTTGGGATATCGTTCCTGCAACTGGGCCAGCATGTTCGCCCGAATGTCGTTGGCGACGTACTCGCGCTCTTGTGCCGGAGTTAGCTTCTCGTAGTCGAGGTGCTCGCCGAGGCCGGCCCCGATCTCGAGAGTCCGCGTGAATTCCCCTGCATCCTCCACCACCACCCCGTGGTTAAA
>JBBRIO010000203.1:0-8672 GCA_038220855.1 Bryobacterales bacterium
CCCATCACCTCAAACCGATCGCCCGTCACGATGATCGCCGTCGCTTCCGAAAGCCCAATGCCAATGAATTCCGGCATCTTCTTCATCACCGGAATCAGATCATCCCAGCGGTTACGCGTGTTCAAATGCTGATCAATCGCCGACTTCCGTAAAAACCCAAACGCCTTCTGATGATCGGGCTCCGGAGCCATCATGATGTTCGGACCCGCGATCGCCCCGCGCACGAGATAGTCACCCTGGATCGTAGCGCCCGCCGAAGATCCACCGATCACCCCGCCCCGCTCAAGCACCTTATGGAACTCGCGATACGTCAGCGTGTTGGCATAAGAGTCGACGATGTTCCACTGGCGTCCGCCGTTAAACCAGACGCCGCTCGCGTCGCGCAGCGTTTTGGCGAACTCTTCCGTATCGGCCACTTTCGGATCATGCGTATGCAGCATGTGGACATTGGTGCAGCCGAGCTTTTTCCACGAAGCCAAAATCTGTTCTTCTTTGAAAACCTGGATCGTTCCATCGGCATTCCGATTGCCTCCGGCCGTCGGGACAATGATGATTTTCGCCGAGAGTCCGCCCGCCTTGTTGATGAAAGTCTCGGAGATGCCAGTGCCCGTGTGGTTACCTCCACCGACGATAAGGAGGGTGCCCTTGGCGGGGCCATACTCCGGCGCCTCCTGAGCGATGGCAGGCATGAAGGGAACAAGGGAGAGGATCAGGAGCCGCAGCATTTGGATAGCTTCGCACAGTGCGAAGACTCCTGATATAAAAGAGAGTACGCTCCCCGATGCCCCCTGACTCCAAGGCCCCCCGCCGCCGCCTCCCCACCATCCGCATCGGCCATCTTTCCATCACCCTCCTCCCCGGCGAAACCGTCGAGCGCGTCCAACAACTCACCGACCAAATCTGGAACCGCTGGCAACCCGCCAACATCGTCGAACAGTTCGATTGCGACATGATCATCCACGCGCTTTTCAAGATCGAACGCTACGAACGCTTCCGCGATCAGTTCATCGCCAGCGGCATCCAAAGCCAGGATCTCGACCGCGCCATGAAGTCCTATCAAGCCACCCTCCTCACCGCGGAACGCAGCCTCGTCATCGCCCGGGAAGCCCAGCCCCGCAATACCCACAACAAAGTTACCCCCGACATGCTTGCCGACATGACCCCCGAAGGTCCAATCCAGTAGACAGCGTTGTATCCTGTTATATTCAGGAGTTTTTCGTTGTCTCGTATTGCTGACGCTTTCTCATCTTTCTTCGGGATCCTTTTTTCCGGCTCCCTCTCGGCGGAAATCGCCAAAACTTACGGCTACCTCAAACCGGTAGAAAAGAAACCGGAACCTAAAGCCGCCCCCGTCCCGGTCGTGAAGTCCAGCGACGGAGCCCTCCAAATCCTCGGCCTCCTCCAGCGCGAAGCCCGCCTCATCGATTTCCTCATGGAAGATATCTCGGCCTATACCGACGACCAGGTCGGTGCCGCCGTCCGCACCCTCCACGAGCAAGCCGGCAAAGCGCTCGGCCGTTACGTCACCCTCAGCCCCGTCATCGACGGCGTCGAAGGCACCTACTCCGAAACCAAGGCCGCCGGACCCCTCGCCAAAAACAACGCCGCCGTTAAGTTCCTCGGCAACGTCCCCGCCCAAGGCAAGCCCCAAGGCGGCACCCTCCGCCACAAAGGCTGGCACGCCTCCAGCGTCGACCTGCCCGAAGTGAAAGCGGCCATGTCCGTGCAGATCCTAGCCCCCGCCGAAATCGAAATCGAATAGCATGAAGCCCACGCTTGGCATTGACCTCGGCACCACCAACTGTGCCGTCGCGCGCGCTGAAGAAGCAGGCGTCGAAGTCCTTGCCATCCCCCAACTCGTCAGCCCCGGCGAGGTCCGCGCGGAGCCCCTTTACCCCTCCAGCCTCTACCTCCCCGGACCCACCGAGTTCGCCCCCGGCGCCCTCGCCCTCCCCTGGGACGACGCCCCCGTCTACCTCACCGGCGAACTCGCCAAAAAGCGCGGCGCTGAAAACCCCTCCCGACTCGTCCACTCCGCCAAATCCTGGCTCGCCGTCGCCGGCGAAATGCCTCATCTCTCTGCCCTCGAAGCCACCCGCGCCTACCTCACCCACCTCAAAGCCGCCACCCCCAACTTCGCCGATCACGAGGTCCTCATCACCGTCCCCGCCTCCTTCGACGCCGCCGCCCGCGACCTCACCCTCCAAGCCGCCCGCCTCGCCGGCTACCCCACCCCCGTCCTCCTCGAAGAGCCGCAGGCCGCCTTCTACGCCTGGCTCGAACGCCATCCCGACTGGCGCGAACGCATTCACCCCGGCGCTCTCATCCTCGTCGTCGACATCGGCGGCGGCACCACCGACTTCACCCTCATCCGCGTCGCCGAAGCCAAAGGCGAACTCACTCTCGAACGCATCGCAGTCGGTGAACACATCCTCCTCGGCGGCGATAACATCGATCTCGCCCTCGCCCGCGCCGTCGAAGCCGAAATGCCAAAACTCGACGCCGCCCAACTCCACGCCCTCTGGCAGCGCTGCCGTGTCGCGAAAGAAAAACTCCTCGCCCCCGGTGCCACCCAAGCCGAAGAACCCGTCACCATCCTCGGTCGAGGCACCGGCCTCATCGCCGGCACCCTCAAAGCCACCCTCCGCCGCTCCACCCTGGAGCAGATCCTCCTCGAAGGCTTTCTCCCCTTAGCCACGGCCACCGACGCCCCCTCCAAGCCCCGACGCGCCGCCCTCCAGGAAGTCGGCCTCCCCTACGCCTCCGACCCCGCCATTACCCGCCACCTCGCCGCCTTCCTCCGCGGCCAACAGCCCACCCATGTCCTCTTTAACGGCGGCGTCCTCAACGCCCCCCTCGTCCGCGAACGCCTCCTCGCCGTGCTCAATAGCTGGCTCCCCACCCCCGTCGAAGTCCTCTCCGGCGAAGACCTCATGCACGCCGTCGCTCGCGGCGCCGCTTACTACGGCCTCGCCCGCCAAGGCCGCGGCCTCCGTATTCGCGGCGGCGTCCCGCGCACGTACTACCTCGGCATCGAATCCGCCATGCCCGCCGTACCCGGCCTCCCCCCGCCCATGAAGGCCCTCGCCATCGTCCCCTTCGGCCTCGAAGAAGGCTCTTCGGTAGCCCTCCCCAAATACGAATTCTCCCTCCGCACCGGCGAACCCGCCGAGTTCCGCTTCTTCTCCTCCACCACCCGCCAAGCCGATAAACCCGGCGATCTCCTCGACCCCATCCCCCCCGATGTCGAAGAACTCGCCCCTATGGAAGTAACCCTCTCCGGGGCCCCCGCCCGCGTCTCTCTCGAAGCCCAGGTCACCGAAACCGGCATGCTCGAGATCTACTGCGTCGCCACCTCCGGAGAACGCTGGAAACTCGAATTCAACCTACGCTCATGAAAATTGGCATCGACCTCGGCACCACCAACTCCGCCCTCGCCTACTGGGACCCCTCCGACGACGATGCATCCATCAGCGTCTTCGAAATCCCTCAGTTCACCGCCCCCGGCCGCATCGAAAAACTGCGCACCCTCCCCAGCTTCCTTTATCTCGCCGACCAAACCTACGTCGGTGCCTACGCCCGCGAACAAGGCGCCCTTACCCCCACCCGCGCCGTCCACTCCGCCAAGTCCTGGCTCTCCAACTCCGAAGTCGACCGCACCGCCAAAATCCTCCCCTGGGAAGCCCAACCCGATTCCCGCGAACTCTCCCCCGTCGACGTCTCCGCTGCCTTTCTTAAACACATCCGCGACGCCTGGGACGCCGCCTTCCCCGCCTCCCCCCTCGCCGATCAGGACATCGTCCTCACCGTCCCCGCCTCCTTCGATGAAGAAGCCCGCGAACTCACCGTCATGGCCGCCACCCAGGCCGGCCTCCCCACCGTCACCCTCATCGAAGAACCCGCCGCGGCCTTCTATTCCTGGATCGCCAACCACCTCACCGCCTCCCAGAAGCAGCTCTTCGACGGCCAAACCGTCCTCATCTGCGACGTCGGCGGCGGCACCAGCGACTTCACGCTGATCAAGGTCTCCCGCACCGGCGACATGGTCGAGTTCACCCGCACCGCCGTCGGCAAGCACCTCCTCCTCGGTGGCGACAACCTCGATCTAACCCTCGCCTGGCTCGTCGAAGCCAAACTCAACCAGCAGCTCTCCCTCCGCCAGCGCTCCGCCCTCCGCCGCCAATGCGCCGCCGCCAAAGAGCGTTTGCTGAACGAACCCAATCTCGAAAAGGTGGAAATCACCGTCCTCGGCTCCGGCAGCTCCCTCATCGGCGGCACCCTCCGCTCCGAAATCCTCCGCTCCGAAGCCCTCGAACTCGCTCTCGACGGTTTCCTCCCCGGCACCCCCATCTCCGAAAGGCCCAAGGACGACAAGCGCAGCCTTTTCCGCGAACTCGGCCTCCCTTACGTCTCCGACCCCGCCGTCACCAAACACCTCGCGGCATTCCTCACCGACAACGGCATCACCGACGGCCCCGACGCCATTCTCTTCAACGGCGGCTTCTTCATCCCCGAACTCCTCCGCCAGCGCGTCGCCGACGTCCTCGAGCACTGGTTCGCCAAACGCCCCGCCATCTTCGAAAATCGCGATCTCGACCTCGCCGTCGCCGTCGGCGCCGCTTACTACGCCAACGTCCGCACCGGCGGCAAAGGCGTCCTCGTCCGCGGTGGCCTCCCCCGGGCTTACTTCATCGGGCTCTCGAACGATCTGACCCAAACCCTCTGCCTTGCCCCCCGCGGCAGCGAAGAAGGCTCCGAACTCTCCCTCGATCACGACGGCCTCCAACTCGTCGCCAACCGCCCCGTCAGCTTCCGCCTCTACAGCTCCCTCCACCGCACCGAAGACCAACTCGGCGATCTCGTCGATCTCTCGCAGGAAGCCGAACTCCACCCCCACGCCCCCCTCCAAGCCCTCATCCGCTTCGGCAAGCCCACCGGCGAGCGCCTTGTCCCCGTCAAGCTCGGCGCCCGTCTCACCGCCGTCGGCACCCTCGAAATCTGGTGTGATTCCAAGGTCAGCGACAACCGCTGGCGTCTCCAGTTCGAACTCCGCAAGTCCGCCTCCCCCACCGCCCAGCGCGCCGCCACCGTCATCGCCGACGAAGCCGTCACCCAAGGCGAAGCCCTCATCCGCCAGACCTTCGAAGCCGGCACCCTCCGCCCCGAAGAGCTCCCCGCCAAACTGGAACAACTCCTCGGCCTCGGCCGCAACAGTTGGCCGCTCAGCGTCATCCGCCGCTTCTCCGATCTTTTCCTCCAACTCGCCGATTCCCGCAAGCGCAGCGCCGCCCACGAATCCCGTTGGCTCAATCTCTGTGGCCTCTGCCTCCGCCCCGGCTTCGGCTTCCCCGGCGATGAACTCCGCATTGAACAGGCCCGCCGCGTCTACGCCAGCGGCCCGGCATTTGCGAACCAAGTCCAGCCTGAAATCGAGTGGTGGATCTTCTGGGGCCGCGTCGCCGGCGGTCTGAACCGCAATCAGCAAACGGACATCTACCAGCGCCTCGCCGGCCAGATCCTCCCCAAAGGGAATAAAAAGGTGCCGCGAATCAATTCGAGTCTCCTCCGCGAGCTCTGGCGCACCGCCGCCAGCCTGGAGCACCTCCCCGCCGGCGCCCGCACCGAATTGGGCGAGGCCGCCCTCAAGCGCCTCCGCACGAACCAGTCGACGCACCCCGACGCCGATCTCTGGTGCCTCAGCCGCCTCGGCGCCCGCAAGCTTTTTTATGGTCCGACGAACCTCGTCCTCTCGGCCGGCACGGTCGCCCGCTGGGCCGAGCAACTCATCAAAAACCCCCACCCGCACGTCGCCGAAACCGTCGTCGCGCTCTGCCAAAAAACCGGCAATGCGTCGCTCGACGTCCCCCCGGCAACAATCAATCTGGTCACCGCCCGCATCAGCCAGGACAAGGACGCCGAGAAGCTCCTCGCCCGTCTGAACGGCCAGTCCACCGACTCCGCCGAGTCCCTCGCCCGCCTCTTCGGCGAGGAACTCCCGAGTGGCCTGCTCTTCGTTCAGACGGTAGAATGAGAACATGGCAATTTTAAATCCCGGCTACATAACCCTCGAAATGGTCGAAGACGAAGTCGACGCCGCCATTCAACAACTGGGCCCGGAGGTCATACGCGTCCGTTACAATTTGGAATTTGAACCGGGTGAAACTCCCTGTATTAATTTCCGCGTCGTCATCACCGACGCGGCTAGCCGCCCGGAAGTCCTCGGCCAAGTCTCCCGCCGAATTCGGCAGTATTTGACCTACGATTTGTCACCCTTCGACAAGTGGGGCTTGTTCCCGCATTTTAGTTTTCGCAATCAGTCCGAGCAAGCTCAGCGCGACCATATCGACCTAGAGTGGGTCTAGCGAGTGGCTTACCACGACGACCTGCTCTAACAGGCGTTCGAGCTGGTCAACAAAAATCCGCTCAGCCCCAACCAAGCCGATCTTCGGCGCGGCGTTTCATCGTCCTACTATGCCCTCTTTCACCTTCTGATCCATGAAACTGTCGTTCATTGGAGCCTCGACAGTTCGAGAGCTGGACTCGCTCGAATGTTCGATCATCACCTCATGGCGAAGGCATCGGAAAGGATCGGGTCTCCCACACAGTCTCCATTCCACGGCATCGACCCGGCGACAGTTCACAACCTGAGGGAGATTGCTCAGTCGTTCAGTCGACTGCAAAAGCGACGCCACGTCGCCGACTACGACAACGCCACCTTTTGGACCCACACCGACGCCCTCGACGAAGTCACCACCGCCGCCACCGCCTTCTCCCTCTGGCACTCCATCAAAACCGAAAACATCGCTCAAGACTACCTCGTCTCCCTCCTCATCCGCCCCCGCTCCTAACCCCCTCCGCGTTTCATATGGAAAACGCAGGTGCATCCCCTGAACTTCAACATGTCAATGGTGTTACCCTTCTTTAATAAGGGGAATTCTCTCTTAACCCCACATCCCATAGGAGGTCTATCAATGAAGATACCTGCATCCCGCTGGTCATCCTCGGCCGTTCTCTGTTTCGTACTGGCCCTTCCGAGTTTCGCTCAGCTCGCCAGCAACACGTCCATCGTCGGCAATGTCGCCGACGGTTCTGGCGCTTCCATCGGCGGCGCTCAAATCACCGCCCGTAACCAAGGCACCGGCGAATCCTTTTCGTCCACCTCAAACGACTCTGGCAACTACGAGTTCCAGTTCCTGAAGGCTGGCGCTTACACCGTCTCCGTTCAGAAAACCGGCTTCTCCACCGCCGCCACCAAAGACATCAACCTCTCCGCCAACCAAACCGTCCGTTCTGACTTTGCTCTCAAAGTCGGCTCCGTCGATACCCGCGTCGAAGTCACTGCCGACATCCCGCCCATCAAAACCGACGAAGCCTCAATGAATGAGGTCATCTCCAGCAAGAGCACCGCCGAACTCCCCCTCAACGGCCGCAATCCCATGCGCCTCGCCATCACGACACCCGGCGTCATCTTCGGCGCCCGCGGCACCAACAACCCCGGTGGTGGCGAAGCCTACATCGGCGCCGGCCTCCGCGAAATAACCAACAGCGTCTCCCTCGACGGCGTCAGCATCATGTCGAACCTCATCACCACCACGACGCTCCGCCCCTCGGTCGATGCCGTCCAGGAAGTGCAGGTGCAGACCGGCACCTACCCCGCCCAGTACGGCGGCTACCTCGGTGTTCAGGTCAACATGATCACCAAATCCGGCACCAACGCCTTCCACGGCGCAGCCTATGAGTTCCTCCGCAACGAGAAGCTCGATGCCAAACCCTTCTTCCTGGCCCAGGGCCGCAAGAAGCCGCCCTTCCGCCAGAACCAGTTCGGGGTCCAGTTCAACGGCCCCGTGGTCATCCCGAAACTCTACAACGGCAAGAACAAGACCTTCTTTATGTTCGGCTGGGAAGAGCTTCGGCTGGTTTCGCAAGGTCCCGTCATCGACAGCGTCCTTACGCCGTTGATGCGCCAAGGCAACTTCAGCGAGACCACCACCATCGCCCGCGACCCGCTCACGGGCAACCCGTTCCCCGGAAACATCGTTCCCTCCAACCGCATTTCCCCCCAGGCGATACGGAGCTTGGCCTATATGCCTCTGCCTAACGGCCCTGGCTTGCTGCAGAACTACAACACCAACGTCGCAGCCAACAACACCGGCCGGCAGTACCTCGGTCGCTTGGATCAGTCGATCGGTGAGAACAACCGCTTCTTCTTCCGATACGTGACCAATACCACCGCGCTCCTCAACGAGAACTCGAATCCCTTCAACGGTTCCGAGCAGCCCGTCGGCGACCGGAACTACGTCGTCGGCTACACCCGGATCTTCAGCTCCGCTATCGTCAATGACTTCCGTTACGGCAATCAGCGCACGACGATTGACGCCCTGAATTTCTTCACTCCCGGCAAGCGCTTCCCCGCTACGGCGGGAACTGATCTCGGCATTCCCCGCTTCACCACCTCGGCCGACAATCCCGGTCTGCCTTCGCTCGGCATCACGAACTACATGGCCATCGGCGGACAGAATATGGGCTCGACGAACTGGCTCCAGCAGGACGCTACCCACCAGATCTCGAACACGACCAGCTTCCTGAAGTCGGCCCACAATATTGCGGTCGGCATCGATAGCCGCAAGGTCATCACTAACCGTTCGGCGAACAACAATCCGCGCGGCGGCTTC
>JBBRIO010000204.1:0-8670 GCA_038220855.1 Bryobacterales bacterium
CATTTCAGAAACCCGCTCAATCCATCGCCGAAATGATGCGCAAACTCACGTTCAGAACCCGTCTCGTCTTCGACTATTTGCGAATGACTCAAAATTCGAGAGCCCGGGGATTCGCGCATTGAGAACAAATTTGCCGTGGCCGGCGGCCTATCTGCTGTTGACGGCCGATTGGCGCTAGCGGGCCTCATGGTACCCTGCTGGAAATGCGATCGTCCCGCCTCCCTCTGGCCCTGCTATTCTGCGCCTCCGCCTTTGCGGCCAACTATCCCGAGCCAGTGGAGGGCGACTTCCTCCTCCGCGACTACCAATTCGTCTCCGGCCAAACGCTCCCGGATTTGCGGATCCACTACACGACGATCGGCACGCCAAGTAAGGATGCCGCGGGCAAGGTAACCAACGCCGTCATCATCATGCACGGCACCGGCGGCAGCGGTCGGGGCTTCCTCTCGGCCAACTTCGCCAATGTCCTCTTTAAGCCCGGCGGCGTGCTCGACGCGTCGCGCTACTTCATAATCCTTCCTGACGCCATCGGCCATGGCCAATCGAGCAAACCGAGTGACGGGCTTCGTCTCCAGTTCCCAAACTACCGCTATGAAGAGATGGTCCGGCTCCAACATAAGTTAGTAACTGAAAAGCTGGGCGTGAACCACCTGCGCCTCGTCATGGGGACGTCTATGGGAGCGATGCATACCTGGATGTGGGGTCACCTGTTTCCCGATTTCATGGATGCGTTGCTCCCGCTCGCCTCTGCCCCGGTCGAGATTGCCGGCCGCAACCGCATCTTGCGAAAGATGATCATCCAGTCCATCCGCGGGGACCCCGATTTCAACAACGGTGCCTATACCAAGGCGCTTCAAGGCATGCTCGGTGCCGAATTCGCGCTGTTCATGATGACGTCGAGCCCGCTTCAGCTACTGAAACAGGCGCCCACTCGCGAGCAAGCCGACAAGGCGTTCGAAGCGCGTTTCCTCCCCGCGCCCCCACGAGATTCCAACGACATGTTGTACGCCTTCGAGTGCTCGGCCGACTACAACCCCGCGCCGCATTTGGAGAAGATCAAAGCTCCGCTCTACGCCATCAACTCAGCGGACGATCTCGTCAATCCGCCCGAACTCGGCATTCTCGAACGAGAGATCAAGCGGATGAAGCGCGGGCGTTACATCCTGATTCCGACGAGTGACAAGACTCGCGGTCACGGCACCCATTCCCTGCCTCTGCTCTGGGGAGAGTATCTGGCCCAACTGCTAAAAGTGACAAACGTCGGGGCCGACTGATCGGTTCGAGGCCCGGCTTACGCCCGCTCTAGTGTTATGTCGGATTCAACTGAGTTCGTCCTTCTTGAAATACCCGCCCGCCTTGCGGACTTGGCGTTTCGTGTCGCCGTTCCGGGGGATTGGAAATCGCACTAGCTTCCCTCTGAGGACATTGATTTCAATGAACCAACCGCGTTCGCCCCGCTGGCGCTGGTCGCCGCGCCCTGGGCCGCCGTCGTGCTGACCGTTGCGGCGCGACCCGGGTTTGAAGATGGAACCCTGCAGGACTGGAGCTTGTACCTGCTGTCCTCGCAAGAGATCCGGCCCACGGCCTTTCGTCCGGCGGCGGTGGGTAATGTCCCTGGGTTGGTCGGGATAGGAAGGCAGGAGCAGGAGGGATCCTCGTTCGAGGTCCGATTCGCGTTTTTCGAAGACGGCGGGCGATTCGTTTATCTGGGGCTGTTTGCGCCTGAGGCGATCAGCGCGTCGCTGGAGACCGTTTGGAAGATAGCGATTCAAAGCTTTCTGCTTGAAAGGCCACAGGGGCAGACCGTTGCGGTGGGTCCGGTGATAGAAGTGGCTCCGGTGCCTGAGCCAGAGCCGGCCGCGCCCGCGCCACGGTATTTCACTGACGGTGAGTTAGGCTTCTACGCAAAGTCGGATGACTTGGCGACGCTGGATCCGGATCATCCCGTCAATGCCCGGCTTCGCGATCAGGGCACAGGCTTCGTTCCTAATCTGTTGGATTCGGATCTCGAGGCCAAGACTGCGCTCCTCGGTGCCGGTGCGATCCAGGCCAAGATCGAGGTGGCGCTCGGCTGGTACGTGAATGATGATGGCAAGCGGATGCTGATTCTGGACCCGGCGGGGAAGATCCAGATCAGCCTCCACGTTCTCCCGAAGCAGGGCCGGGACACCGCCCAGATACTCGACGATATACAAGCCGAAGCCGAACAAAGCCATGCGAACCTGGAGTTCAAGCGGTTCGACGAGCAAAGGATCTCGGCACTGATGGTCCGGAATATCATGGTCGACAACGAGGCCATTGAGCAGGTGCACTTGCTCACCGAATGGGCCGATGATTCCGCGATGCTGCGCGCGCGGGTGACGGCGGACGCCGAATCCTTGCGCTTCGCGGTGAACTACGCCTGCTTCATTCTGAAGAGTGCCGATTACGGCCGGGTGCGCCGGAAGGAAAAGCCCGAAGGTCCGAAGTGGTGGCAACGCGCCCTTGAGTTCGAACTCGAGGATCGGCTGGAAGAAGCCGAACACGAAATTGGCGACGGAATTAATGCAATCTACTCTGGCCTCCAGACCGCCGAGATGTATCGCCTGCGCTGGATCCGCCTGCGGGAGAACGATCCAGTCAAGGCCAGCGAAGCGCGCCGGAAGGCTGCGGTGGGCGTATGCCTACGCCTCTTGGGCCACCAGCGGCGGCGAAGGGGCGGCGCTCTCGATGGAACGCGACGAGTTTCTCAAAAAGTTAGGACCGGAGCCATTGGACTAGCCATCATGCAAGACATCGACTCATTCCCCGTCGCCCTCCGCGAACTCATCGAAGCGGAGTTGAGGGCCGGCAACACCATCATTGAGCAAGCGAGCACTTGGCCGGCTCCGGCCTGTGGGGCGTACGTGATGCTGGAAAATCCAGTCACTACCCGGCCGCGACAAACTGCGGACGGCGTGAAGTTCTACGAGCGCAACTCGTCGAGCTACTTCGGCGAATTTACCGATTCCGAGAGGTACTACTTTGTGCTGGAGCCTCCTCTCCCGTATGTTGCGCCCGACATGGACGCCATCCGGGCGGAACTCGAAGCCCGGGAGCGAGCCGCTAACGCAGTGTATGACACGAAGCTGCGCTGAGCTTCCCTTATCACCATTTCCAGGATTCACGGGTGACTTCAATTAACGCGGCAAACGACCCAGCGCCATCGATTCCATGCGAGGCGGACTTTGTGTCCTGAACTTCCCCTCGGCGGAAGGCCATCTCTTTGACGAGCGTTTTGGCCTTTTCGAGGCTGGGCTTGCCTTGGGCCTTGAGTTCCAGGAATACTCGGAACTGCGACGTTCCCATGTCGAAGAAGGCGGATTTCCTGTCGAATTCCGTGACTCTTGGGATGGAATACAGCGCGCCATTGGAATCGAGGATCGTGAATTCCACGAAGTTCGGGCCAAGGGAGACGGAAGCCTTGGTGAGACTCTCCACGTTGTCTTTCACGAGTAGCTGGCGATCATTGCCCAACAGCACCGGATAACGAAGTGGAATGGAGGTGCCGGGTCGGGTCGGCTCCTTGGCGCAGCCGGTGAGGAGGGACAACAGAAAGCCGAGTTTCAGAAGAGTGCGGTACATCAGTCTGATCTCGATTGGGGTATGGCGAAGGCTCCGCCTGACGTATTTTACCTAAGCGCGGCTGCGGGTTAGAATTCAGGAGTATGCTTACATGGCCCGAAGTTCTAAACCTCTCCAGCAATGGCAACCCTGCTCCCGCCCAGAAAGTCGTCAAGACCGATGCGGAATGGCGGCAACAGTTGACGAGCGAACAGTATCAAGTCACCCGCTTGGCCGGCACCGAACGAGCTTTCAGCTCGGCAATGTGTAGCCTGTTTGAGCCGGGGCTCTATGCTTGCGTCTGCTGCGATACCCTGCTGTTCGATGCCAATGAGAAATTCGAGTCTCATACCGGCTGGCCGTCGTTCACGCAGCCGATCGAGGCGAACGTCATCGCCTATCGCTTCGATGGACCGGCCTTTCTTGAGCGCGTCGAGACCATCTGCAATACGTGTGAAGCGCATCTGGGCCACGTGTTTCCGGACGGCCCGAAGCCTAGCGGGCTCCGCTATTGCATGAACGCCGTGGCGCTCGAGAAGGCCGTTAAACCTTGAAGGGCCTCCACTTCTATACTGGAAGATGATGTTTAAGATCGAACCGAGGAGAACGACGATGAAATTGGCAAGAGCAGCCCTGTCTCTAGGCTTTGCGGCGGCGGCCTGGGCCCAAGTCAATGTAGGCGCCACGAACGCGGAAGCCAGCCTACCTTTCAAAATGACCACGACGGCCACTTTCGGACTGCCCTGGCGCGTGGCTTTCCTGCCCGATGGCCAGATGCTGGTAACCGAAAAAATCGGTCCGATTTGGCTGGTCTCTGCGGCGGGAGAAAAGATCGCCCCGTTGTCCAATACGCCCCCCGTCTACTGGCAGGGCCAGAACGGCATGTTGGGCATCTTCGTTTCGCCCAATTACGCCACGGACCAAAGTGTCTATGTCACCTATATCGAGCCGGGTGACTACGGCGGCGGCCAAGCGCTCGCTCGCGCTAAGCTGATCACCGGCCGGGTGCCAAGACTCGCCGATTTCGAGGTTCTCTGGCGCCAAATGCCGAGGGGCAAGGGCGGCCAAGCCGGCGGCCAGATCGCTTTCTCGCCGGATGGCAAATTTATCTACATGACCGTTGGTGATCGCCAGCGCATGGTCCCGGCCCAGGATCCGGACCAACCCGTGGGCAAGATTCTGCGGCTGACTCTGGACGGCAAACCCGCCCCCGGCAACCCGAACTTCGGCAAGACCGGCGCCGCTACAATCTCCCTGATCGATCCGCCGCGCGACACCGCAGTTGCTAAGACCGCGAAGCCGGTGAGCACTTACACCTTCCCGACCGCCAACGATACGCCCGCGGAAACCTGGGCGAGCGGTTTCCGCGCTCCGTATGGCTTGGCGTTTTCGCCGACCGGGGAACTGTGGGAGGTCGAGCATGGCCCGCGCGGTGGCGACGAACTGAACCTGATCGAGAAGGGCAAGAACTATGGCTGGCCGGTCGTCTCCTACGGCATGAACTACAACGAGGTGCCCATTCCCAGCCACGATACCCGGGCCGACTTTACGAAGCCGGTGCTTTACTGGGTTCCCGTGGTCGCCCCGGGCAACCTGATGTTCTACCGTGGCAAGAAGACCTTCCCGCAATGGGACGGCAATGGCTTCATCAGCGGCTTGGCCACCAAATCTCTCAACCGGATCATTTTCGACGGGAAAGGCGGTGCCAAGACCGCTGAACGCTGGGACGTTGGCAAGCGCATCCGCGACGTGGAACAGGGTCCCGATGGCTCACTGTGGATGCTCGAAGACGCCAATCCCGGCGCGCTGATTCACGTCACTCCGAAGTAAGTGGATGCTCAGCGCGGCTGGGCGTTCTGTTTGATGTAGTCTTGGACTCGATCGGGTCCGGGTCCGATGTAATGGTACTGTTCGGCAAAATCTAGCCCGTGGGTTTTGCCGATCGCCCGGTCCCGTTCGAGGACGAATTGACGGATGTAATTACGGTTGGCTGTAGTGTCGTCGTTGCCTAAGAGGGGCAGCGTTTTGCCCTCTTTCTGAAGACGGGCGCGGAGGCGGGCACCGGTTTCGCCCGCCGGCCCTTGGGCCTTGTTCTCCAGGTTGGCGTCGATTTTCTTTTCCACCCAGGGGGCGATGTCGATGATGCGATTGACTTGTTGCTGGAAGCGGGCGAAGTAGTATTTCTCGCTCACGCTGTGGGGCTTCAGGCCGACGTCGAAGTGTTCCGGGTAGTCTTTGGTGCCGCCGGCCATCCAGGCGGCGGCTTCGACGCAGGCGCTCGAGACATAGTGGTCGGGGTTCTCTTCGTAGTGGCCGGTGGGATCGTAAGTGATGACGATGTCGGCTTTCAGGAGACGGAAGAGGAAGATGAATCGCTGACGGAGTTCGCTGCGGGCGATGTTGTCCATCATGTGGTTGTTGTAGTTGAGCTCGTAGGTCTTCTTGATGCCGAAGACGCGGTTGAGCGCATCCTGGTCGCGTTGGTTGGCGGATACGGTTTCGGCGTAGTTGCCCGGACCGGCCATGTCGTCGTTGGTGACGCGGATCATGTACGGCGTGGCGCCTTCGTCGATGAGCTTGGCGTACAAGCCCGCGGCGAAGATGGGGATATCATCCGAGTGCGGCTGAATGGCGACGACCACTTGGCCAGCCCTGGGTTTGCCGGCCCGCTTCTTCTCGATAATAACCGGGCCGTGAGAATCGAAGGACTTACTGAGCTGTTGGGCCTGCAGAGCGGCGGGAAGTAAAGAGAGAAGGGTGCGGCGGTTCATAGTTGGGTTAAAATCCTGTGCGGCTGGGGTTCCAGCCTCCGACGATGGTCCATGGGCTGGTTTTGGCCGGGTTGCCGGGCGTGGCGAGAGTTTGGGTGGCCGTCCAGATGCCGATGTTTTTGTGTTGAAACGGAGCCTTGAAGAGCAGATTAAGACTGAACGCCAGTTCCCCTTGACCGGAAACAAGACTTGTCATGTTTCCGTTAATTGTACATTGCGAGTTCTGGATCGAGCCGTTGCTCGGAATCGGCATGGAGAGAGCTCTGCTCGCGTCTCCGTCGTCAGGTAGTAACAGGAGTAATTTGCCAGGGGCGAAGTAAGCGACGTAACAGGCGTTGCGGGCATCGACGGCGGTGCCCATCAGAACCCAGGCGGTACCGAGGTTGTTGGTCGTGCCCTCGTGTTGATAGGAGAAACGGATGTTCCCCGAGAAAAATACGCCGGAGGATGGTTCGATCGGTCCGGAACGGGGGAAAATCGCCGGCAGGGTAGGGATGGCAAGGCCGCCGTGGGTGTTCCAACCGGAGTTGCCGCCGGAGGAATCGCGGGCGGCGAGGTAGACGACGCGATAGCCGGAGAAGGCCGGCGTGAACTCGATGCGGAGGGTGAGCGATAAGTTATTGCCGCTGCCGACGGCGGAGGATTCCGCTCCGTGAATGGTGCACTGGGAGTTGGAGACGGTGGCATTGGAACCAAGTGTAAGGGCGCTGAGGCCGATATCGGGGCCGGCGTCGTCGACCAAATAGAGGACACCGGCGGGGCGCGAATAGGCGAGGTAACAGGCACCGCCGCCGTCGAGGGCCGTATTGATGAGGATGTTCACGACGTCGAGGCTGGCGAAGCCGCCGGGGTGAGTGAAGCGGAAGACGTGCTTGGAATCTGCGGTGACGGAGTAGAGCGGGCCGGTGTCGCGAGTGCCGGGTCCGGTGAGCGGAGGAGGGCCACCGAAGGCGCGCTGTTCCGGGGGGGCGGCGGATTGGGTGAGAGTAAACGTCTGGCCGGCGGCGCGGATGGTGGCGGTGCGGGCGGTGGTGGAGGGGTTGGGGAAGTATGAGTAAGAGAGGGTAGTGCTGCCGGTGCCCGGAGGAGAGGTGACTTGGAGCCACTCATCGGCGGAGGAGGCGATCGCACTCCAGGCGAGGCCAGCGGGGATGGAGAGGGCGAGGGTGCCGGTTCCGGCGGCGGGCGAAACGGTAAGAGAGCCGGGCAGCAGGGTGGCGGCGGCGGGGTTGGAGCCGAGAAGACGAAGCGTGAAGGCACCGAGGGAGAAGGAAGTAGCTTCGATCGAGTAAGTGCCGGTGGAGGGGAGGGTGAAAAAGTTCGTTGGATTGGGAATGGCGGCGTTGTTGCTTCCGCCGGAGTTATCGTCCTGGGTTACGAGTTCGTTGTTGGGTCCGGTGAGATAGAGAACGCTATCGAGGGCGGCGGACTCCATGAGAATGCGAACGGTTTGGCCGGCGGTGCCGGCGAAGGTGTAGCGATTGGTGTAGGCGGCGCGTTGGCTGTTACTGAGATAAGAGGATCCACAGGCGGGGGCGGCCGCGAGTTGGGCGTTGACGACGGCCCCGAGGGTGATGGAGGTGGAGAGGGTGCAGCGCTGGCCGAGTTGGCGGACGGTAACGGATTGGCTACCGATGGTGAGGGTGCCGAAGCGGTCGGTGGAGCTGGGATTGCGGGTAGCGGAGTAAGTGGCTAAGGTTCGGAATTGCGATGAGGTATCGGGGGTGGCGGTGAGCCATTGGCCGGAGCCGAAGGCCGTGGCCATCCAGTGACCACTCTCGGGATTGGGAGAGACGGGAATGGTCGCCGAGCCGCCAGCAGCGGGGAGGGTGACGGCGGCGGCGTTGGGGGTGATGATGTAATTGTATTGGCTGATGCCGAAGCCGGTGTTGCCGAGCGAAAGGCCGGAGCTTCGGAAGGTGGTGGAGGGGTTGGCGGCTGCGGAGTAGGTGATGGTGGTGCTGCCGGTGCCGGAGGTGGGCGAAAAGGTGAACCAATTCTGGCCGACGGGAGGGTTGGCGGCGGTCCAGGAGAAAGATTCGTCGGAAAGGGTGAGGCGGGTTTGGCCGGAGACGGGGCCGGCGGCGGCGGTGGTGGAACTGGGCGAGAAGGTGGCTTGGACGCCGGCTTGGAGAAAGTTGGCCTGGGCTTGAATGCTGTTGATGTTGTCGGCGGGGGAGAAGACGATTTGCCCGTAGCGATCGCCGATCGAGTTGTTGGCGGGGACTCGGACGACGATGTCGGCGTTACCGGGGTTGGAGACCTCGCCGATGGGTAGCCAAGTATCGCCACTTCTGGCGATCCAGGGGGCGGTGGC
>JBBRIO010000205.1:0-8654 GCA_038220855.1 Bryobacterales bacterium
AGTCCGGATTCCGCGCACCCCCCATCCGCTCATTCCCCGGGCACAAGTAGCACCCGGGCTCGTAGCCCGCCGTCGCCGGCATCGGCACCGGCTCCACCTGCCCCTGCCACGGACGCTTCATCCGATGCGGCGACACCAAAACCCATTCCCCCGTTAACGGGTTAAACCGGCGATGGGGATGGTCAAAAAGGGCCAAGCCTCTACTCTAACGCCTTCGCCGTAGCCGCCAACATGGCTTCTAACGACTCCCGCGGCATTTCTCGAACCAGCGGCTTCACCATCCACCCAAGCCCATGCGGCACATCCCGCGAAATCGAAATCGACCGGCATCGCACCTTCACCCCGCCCGCCGCCGGAGTAATCGTCCAATAAGAGTTCAACCTCCATAGAAACCCATGGTCGGTACCCTCTGACTCTTCCACCTTCGTACTCCGGGACATCACCCGCCACCCACCACCGTCCAGCCCCTGATAATCAACGTCGTACTCCGTGTTCAAAATCACCGTCAGGATCTTATGCCGCTTCAATTGCAAGGCTACTCGAAATCGATTCCCCTGCCGCGAAATCAAGCGAGACTGCGTCACCTCCGGATAGATCGCCCGGTAGCGGTCATAGTCCTGCAGCAGCTTCACCACCTGCTCCGGCGTCCGGTTGGCGATGAACCTCTCCGCCGACCAGTCGTGGATCAACCCTCCCTTCACCTCCCGCGTCGCCCCCATCGTCTCGCCCAACTGCGACTCCGCCCGCTTCACATAGGCGTCGAACTCCAGGTTCACCCCCACCGGCAACGAAAACAACACCAAGAGCAACGGGTTCATTGCGACACCACATTCCGCGGCGATTGCCCCGCAAACGAAGCCAAATTCCCCACTGCCACGTCCATCAACCTCCCCCGCGCCTCCCGGGTCGCCCAGGCAATATGTGGCGTAATCACGCAATTCTTCGCCGAAAACAACGGCGAGCCCCCGGCCGGAGGCTCTACACTCAGGACATCAACACCCGCACCGGCGATCTCTCCCGCGTTCAAAGCATCTGCTAAATCCTGTTCCACCACCAGCGGTCCGCGGGATGTGTTCAATAAAAACGCCGAAGGCTTCATTCGCTGCATATTGGATGCGCGAATAATCCCCCGCGTTTCGGCAAACAGCGGGCAGTGGAGACTCACTACATCGCTCTGCTCCAGCAACTCCTCCAGCGCCATCCCCCCCGACCGCCGATGCACCACCACCCGCATCCCCATCGCCTCCGCAATCCGCCCCGTCTGCGCCCCAATTCGCCCATACCCTATACAGCCCAACGTCTTCCCCGCCAACTCCACCAGCGGCGACTTCCAAAAACTCCAATCCGCGCTCGCCGCCCATTCCCCCGCCCGCACCGCCGCATTGTGCGTCCCCACCTGGTGACACAACTCCAGCAACAGCGCAATCGTCAACTGCGCCACCGAATCCGTCCCGTACGTCGGCACATTCGTCACCACCACCCCCCGCTCCCCCGCCGCCGCCACGTCCACCACGTTGTATCCCGTCGCCAAAACCCCTATGTACCGCAACGCCCCCAACTCCGCCATCTCCGCCCTCCCCAACGGCGTCTTGTTCGTCAGCAATACATCCGCCCCCGCTGCCCGCTCCTGCAAAAGCTCCGGCGGCGTCCGGTCGTACACCGTCACCTCTCCTAAAGCCTCTAACCCCCTCCAGGTCAAGTCCCCCGGGTTCAAACAATACCCATCCAAAACGACGATCTTCATGCGCATTCCTGAGCCCTCTACTCTAACGAAATTGTGGGAGCCGTAAGGCCTGTGGTACAAAGAAAATATGGCATATGTGATCGCTGAGCCCTGTGTGGGCACCAAGGATTCCGCTTGCGTTGATGCTTGCCCCGTAGACTGTATCCATCCCAAGAAAGATGACGCCCGCTTCGAGGAAGTCACCATCCTGAACATCGACCCCGTCGAATGCATCGATTGCGGTGCCTGCGTCCCAGTCTGCCCCGTCTCGGCCATCTTCGCTCTCGACGATCTCCCAGAGAAGTGGAACGAGTTCACCAAGATCAACGCCGACTACTTCGGCCGCTAACTCTCAGCGAAGCGGCGGCGCTACAGCGCTGCCGCCACCCGATCTCCCATCTCCGTCGTCGATAGCGTGCCACCCATGTCGGATGTGCGTGCGGTCCCGTCTGCAAACACCTTGCTGACGGCCGCCCGAATCATGTCTCCTCCGCGCCGCGTCTCCGGGTGGTCCAGCCAATCGAGCAGCAAGGCTACCGACAGGATCGTCGCCACCGGGTTCGCAATTCCTTTCCCCGCAATGTCCGGTGCCGAACCATGCGAAGGCTGAAACACCGCGTGTTCATCGCCAATATCGGCCGACGGAGCCATTCCCATCCCGCCCACCAGCGCCGCCGCCAGGTCCGACAGAATGTCCCCGAACATGTTCTCCGTCACCATCACGTCAAAGCTCTCCGGCCGCTGTACAAGGTACAACGCGCACGCGTCTACATAAACCCGCTCGGTCGCAATATCCGGAAACTCCGCCGCCACTTGGTCGAAAATACTCCGGAAGTACGCCATCGTCGGCAACACGTTCGCCTTATCCACAAGCGTAACTTTCTTCCGCCGCAACGCCGCAATCCGAAACGCCGACCGGATCACTCGCTCCGCCCCCGCCCGCGTAATCCGCAACTGATCCGTCACCTCATCCGCCGCCAGCGAATACGGCACCAACCGCGAAACAAACAGTCCTTCGGTCGATTCCCGCACCAACGCAAAATCGATCACCGTCTTGCCCTTAATCGGCGTATCATCCGGGTGATACAACACAATCGGCCGCAGCCCGCAGTACAAGTCGAGCTTCTCCCGAATGTCGATCTGCGGCGCCATCTCCCGCCCATCCGGCCACCGTACATTCGGAATCCCCATCGCCCCCAACAAAATCGTCGAATGCTCGGCAATCCGCGCAAACGTATCCGGCGGCAACGGATCCCCGCTCCGCAAAAACTCCCCGGCTCCCACGGAGAACTCTTTCGTCGAAAAGGTTACCCCGGTAAGCTTGGCTTCCACCGCCCGCAACACCTTCAACCCTTCAGCCACCACATCGGGGCCAATCCCATCACCCGGCAGCACCGCAATCGGAAAATTTGGCATAGACTGTATGATATCAACCCGCTCTTATGGATTTTCTCGACGATCTCTTCTGGGCCGATCCCGATCGCCCCACCACAATCGCCCAGCCACGGCCCTCCCTCCCCCTCTTCAACAAAACGCTCGGTGATCTATTCGCCGCCGGCCAAGCCAAAATCGAAGCCCGCAAATTTCTCGTCGATCTCCTCTCCGCCCCCGTCTGGCAGCCCGACCCCGCCCTCTCCGACCGCTCCGGCCCCCTGCCCCCTTCTCCTACCCCCTGCCCAGCGCCAAAAACCCCCGCACCGTCGCCACCGCCCATCTCCTCCCCGGTCCCACCGGCCTCACCGGCGCAGCTTGGCTAGAGACAATCCCCCCGTCCGCCGAAGGAGCCGTTTTCTCTTTCAACCCCGAAACCACCCACCTCTTTCCCCGCGCCGCCTTCCCCACCCTCCTCCGTCTCGCCGCCTCCACTCGCCTCGAAGCCGCTCTCACGAAAACCGGCTCCCATCTCCTCGACGCCACCTGGTACGCCCCTCGAGCCAACCGCAAGCTCAAGCCCGTCATGAACTCCTTCGACGATCCCATCGCCCAGATCTACACCCATCCCGACTTCATCTACGACCACCACCAGCCCGCCGAAGAGATCCCCGGTCGCGAACTCTGGCAGAATCTTGCCAGCCGCCAGGACTACGACGCCGTCGCCATCAATCCCAACAGCGGCGGCCCCACCTGGGGCCCCCATGTCCCCGCCCTCGTCGTCTCCGGCCTCTGGCCCGGACCCCTCCCCCTCCGCTCAGAGGCCGAATTAAACCTCTATCTCAACTTCGCCGGCTTTTCCTGCCAAGGCCGTAAAATCGTCACCGCCAACAACCTGCTCCGCGCCCACATCCCGCCAGACCGCTGGAGCCCCGTCTTTACCCAACTCCCCTCCGCCGCCGGCCCCTCCCAAATCCTCTGCGCCGGAGCAATGGCCACCAGCTTAAAGTTTTTCGAACGCTCCGTTCCCACCCGCTGGCAGTGGAAGAACGACTCCGATCGCGGCAAGGCCACTGAGCGAGCCGCCTGGGCCGCTGAACTCCTCGCCCTCATCCCTGCCGGCGAATCCAAAGTGCCCCGCCGCGCCATCCGCACCCCGGAAGGGGCCAAGTTCCTCCGCCTGAACCCCCAGTACGGCAAGCGAGCCTGGATCGAGCAACAACTCGCCGCCTGGCGCTCGGTCGCCGAAGCCCGCCTCCCCATCGGCCTCTAGCTCAGGTCCCGCAAAAAGTCTTATAACCCACGTTCCCGTCCGGCGCCGGCCCCGCATACGCCTCCCACCCCGGCCGCTCCGTAAACGGCGCCGCCAGCACCTCGCAAAGCGCCGCAAACGGCCCGTAATCAGCCCGCTCCGCCGCCGCCAGCGCGATTTCCACCTGATGATTCCGCGCGATATACACCGGGTTCACCCCGTCCATCGCCTCCGCCCGCGTCTCCGGCGTCGCCCCCTCCCGCGCCAACCGCTCCCGCCACCGCTCTCCCCAAGCCCCCAACTCCACCCCCCCCGCCAACCCCCGGAAAGTCTGCGTATAGTCCAATCCGCCCGCCTCCATCGTCTGCAGCAACCCCCGCGCCAACTCCGCGTCCCCCGCCTCCTCGGTCGTCAATCCCAACTTCGCCCTCATCCCCCGCTCCCAGTAGCGTTCGTACAAATCCCCAAACCGCTGCAATTCCGCCGTCGCCGCCTCCACGTTCCCGTCCACCAACGGCAGCAGAGTCTCGGCGAACCGAGTCAAATTCCACAGCGCAATCTCCGGCTGCTGACCATACGCGTACCGCTCGCCCCGGTCGATCGAACTAAACACCGTCAACGCCCGATACTGGTCGATAAACGCGCACGGCCCATAGTCAATCGTCTCCCCAGAAATGGCCATATTGTCGGTGTTCATGACCCCGTGGATAAACCCAATGTGCATCCACCGCGCCAGCAGCGAAGCCTGCGCGTCAATCACCGCCCCCAGTAACCCCAAATACGATTCCACCGCCGGATAGTGCCGGCGAATCGTGTAATCGGCCAACGCCCGCAGCTTCTCGGTATCCCCCCGCGATGCGAAGAACTGAAACGTGCCCACGCGAATATGGCTCGCCGCCACCCGCGTCAGCACGGCTCCTGGAAACGGCTGTTCCCGATGCACCATCTCCCCCGTCGTCACCGCCGCCAACGCCCGCGTCGTCGGCACGCCTAGCCCAAACATCGCCTCGCCCAGCAGATACTCCCGCAGCACCGGGCCCACCGCCGCCTTCCCATCGCCACCCCGCGAGAACGCCGTCCGCCCCGACCCCTTCAACTGAATATCCCGTCGCCGCCCGTGGACGTCGATCACCTCGCCCAGCAGCAGCGCCCGCCCATCGCCCAACTGCGGCACAAAGTGGCCGAACTGGTGCCCGGCGTAAGCCTGCGCCAACACCATCGCCCCTTCCGGCACGGTATTCCCAGCGAAGATCGCCGCCCCGGCCTCGGAGTCGAGCGCCTCCCCGTCCAGCCCCAACTCTGCGGCCAGCCCCCGATTGAAGCGGACCATCCGTGGAGCCGGCACCTGTGCCGCCGCCCCCGGAGCATAGCAGCCAACCAACTCCCGGGCGTAACTGTTATCGAACGCGAATAAATTTTCTCTCAAACCAAAGTATACCGGGGACTCGATATAGTAGCTGCATGCGAAACGCGGCCTTCCTCGGCTTGATCCTCGGCTCCCTCTGCTCCGGCGACGACAGCCGCCAACTCCTGCGGCGCGATCACTATGTCCCGGTCAAGTCCATCGTCCCCGCCATCGCCGGCCAGACCACCCAGATCTACGTCCGCGAAGTCGTCCAAGCGGGTTCCCCAGCGCGCACCGGCGGAGCCAAAGTCGTCCTGTTCGTCCACGGCGCCGGAACCCCCTCCGAGGTCGCCTTCGACGTGCCCTATCAGGACTACAGTTGGATGGCCTTTCTCGCCCGCGCCGGCTACGACGTCTTCGCCATGGATATGACCGGCTACGGCCGCTCCACCCGCCCCTTGGCCATGAACGATCTCTGCAACCTCGCCGAGGACCAGCAAAAATCGCTATTCGGCAAAGTATGCTCCCCCAGCTACGGCCAACAGATGACGACGTTGGCCTCCGATTGGAACGACATCGGTGCCGTAGTCGATTACCTCCGTCTGCGAGCCAGCGTCGCCAAGGTGGACCTCATCGGCTGGTCGCTGGGCGGGCCGAGAGCGGGCGGCTACACGGCCCGCCATCCCGATAAAGTGAACAAGCTCGTCCTGCTGGCCCCCGCCTACCGCCGAGGCGCGCCGCTCGAAGCCCCGACGCAAGTCCCCGCCAAAGGCCCTGCCTTTGCCACCCAATCCCTTCTCGAGCTGAACGCCAATTGGGACCGTCAAATCGGCTGTCCCGATCAAGTAGACCCGAAAGCCCGCGAAGCTGTTTGGAAGGACATGCAAGCCTCGGATCCTCAAGGGGCCACTTGGAAACCAGGAGTCCGCCGAGCGCCGTTGGTGACCACCTGGGGCTGGAACGAAACGGTCGTCAAGAAAATGCAGACGCCAGCCCTCTTTGTCGCCGCCGCGCTGGATAAACAGGCCCTCCCCGCGGGCGTAAAAGCGCTGTATGAGGATTTCGGATCCGAGGCCAAGGTATTCCTCGACCTAGGCTGCGCGTCCCACAACGCGTTATGGGAAAAGAATCATCTCCTGCTCTTCAAGGCCTCCCTCGAATGGCTCCGCGACGGTACCGTCAACGGAAGCAAGCAGGGCATCACGAAACTAGGCTACTGATCTGCCGCGCGACGATTGAACAACGGAGAAGGCTCCTTGCCACAGCTTGAGCAGATGTGTTTCTGGCTTATCTGGAACAAGTGCTGTGCCCGACGTTGCGAACTGGGCAGATCGTGGTGATGGACAATCTGTCGGCGCACAAGGTCGAAGGCGCGAAGACCCTCATTGAAGCTACGGGGGCGGAGCTTCGCTGTCTTCCGCCCTATTCGCCAGATTTCAATCCGATTGAGCCCTGCTGGTCAGTGGTCAAAGCGCGGTTACGGCAACTCAAAGCCCGGTCTTTAAAGGCCCTCGACGACGCTATCCCACAAGCGCTCGCCTTGATCTCCCGCGACACGGCGGGAAACTGCTTCAAGCATTGTGGATATGCCCTTGGTTAAGTCGGGAATTGCTCTAGTTGTAGATGGAGCGGAGGAGTTCGTAGCGTTTGAGGGTTTCGCGTTGGAGGGAGGGGTCGCCGAGGGAGGCGGCGCAGCGGGCGAGTTGGTAGAGGATGGGGGCGTCGGTGGGATCGAGGGCGGCGGCGCGCTGAAAGGCCGGGATGGCTTGGAGGCAGTTGCCTTGGCGTTGATGGATCTTGCCGATGAGGGAGTGGACCATGAAGGCATCGGGCCGGAGGCGGGCTGCCGTGTTCGCTGATGCGAGCGCTTTGTCTGGTTCGCTTGCATCAAGGGCGAGCCGGGCGAGGCCGAGGTGGCCGAGCCAAGAGTTGGATTGGGTATAGAGCCGGGCTGCTTCTTTGGGTTGCTGGTCGAGTTCGAGGCACCAGCCGAGGTGGTAAAGCGACGGGGCGTGTTGGGGGCTGCGGGCGAGGGCGAGACGGAACTCGGCGGAGGCGCGGTCGCAGCGGCCGACGTCGTCGAGGTAGTAGCGACCGAGGGCGTAGTGGGGTGCGGGACTCTTGGGGAGGAGAGAGATGGCGGCGGCCGCTTTCTGGGCGAAGAGAGATTTCTGGCCGGCGAGGTAGTAGGCGTAGGCGAGGAGGAGGACGGTGTTGCCGTCGCGCGGGTGGCGAGCTTCGGCGGCGCGGAGTTGGCGGATGGCGGCGAAGGTGTCGCCTAGGCGGAGGAGCTGTTGGGCGGGGTGGTCGACGGGCAGGTCGAGGGGTTGCGCGGGGAGGCGGGGAGTTGCGATGATGAAGCCCATCATGGCGCTGACGCGGACTAGACTGGCGATCGTGTTCTGCATGGCGGTGCGGCTAGCGGCTCAGTTCCAGCCTCCCTTGGAGGCGGAGACAGCGGAAGAGTTCGACTCCTATCTTATGGTGGAGCAGGCGGGCGAGGGGCGGGAGTTGATCGCGCGTAGTGATACGTTTCGGAAGCAGTGGCCAGCCTCGAAGCTGTTGCCACGGGTTTGGGAGTTACGCTTCTTCGCTTGGCAGAAGCTGGGCCAGGTGGCGGAGGCGCGGAAGGCGGGGGAGGAGGCGCTGGCGTTGGCGGCGGGTAACCTGACGGTGCGGGCAGCGTTGGCGGTGCAGTTGGCGAGTGAGGACCCGGATGCGGCGGAACGGCATGCGCAGACCGTCCTGGACGAGTTGGCGAAGACGAAGATCCGGCGCGGGGTGCCGCTGGCGCAATATGAAATGACAGCGGCGAAGTTGCGGGGGAAGGCACGGGTGTCGTTGGGACTGGTAAAGTACCGGCGGGGTGATGCGGCGGGTGCGTTAGCGGAGTTGGAAGAGGCGGACCGGTTGGCTCCGGAACCGGCGTTGAGCTACCGGCTCGGGAGGCTTTATGCGGCGCT
>JBBRIO010000206.1:0-8650 GCA_038220855.1 Bryobacterales bacterium
GTGGAGTATCGCGGGTGTCGGATCCGGATGGGGCGAGCAAGGATTCCTGCTGACAGAGCACCGATAGCTTTAGGGCGAAGGGATACCGGTCTACGGCTCTACTCCGCGATGGGCAACGAACGGATTGATCGCAAGGTCAAGCGATCGACTAACAATGCCGCTGCGCATTACGCCGAATCCCTTTTCGCCAGCGCGCTTGCGCTGGCATTGGCCGGCCAGTCGGCGAAGGGCTATGACGCCGTCGCCGCAAGTGGCCAGTGGTTTCCAATCAAGAGCCGTCGGCCCACTTGCCCGCGCTCAACTGCGAATGCGGTTCGATCGTCGAGTCGGATCTTCGGAGAGGCTTACCGCTTCCTGCGGAGCGCCGAGAAGCGCCCTATTGCGCCGCAGACCGTCCGGCGAAGGAAGTCAGCGGTACTTTCGCTCGACGGCGTGTAAGACTTCTCGCGGCGACTGGCCGTTCGAGGCTATCCGAAACTCAACCGTAAACTGACTCATTCTTTCGAGCCAACGTAAATAGGTGGACCCCCTCAGGTAGTAACGAACCATGGCTGCCTTCGAGGTGGCAAGCGGCGTTGGCGGCGGGGCGGTTCGCACGTTTAATCCCGGATCCTGCGTTGCATTTGTGTCCTGCGGGCGAACGATCGCGAGGATGTTTCGTTCGTATCGATCCAGAGACAACTCAAGGCATTCCCATCCGCTTGCTTGAAAAGCCGTGGCGAGGCTCCTCTCGGTGAACCCGAGAACATGTGCATGGTGGAAACGTTTTGCGGGATTCTGGTGGACCGAGTTGATATCCGGGACCTCGACTATCAAGCGGCCATCTTTGGTGAGCCAGCGGTGGATGCCCCTCAATGTCGCAATTGGGTCTGGGATGTGTTCCAAAACATGAAACATCGTAATGCAATCGAAGGCATGCTCGGGCGACTGCAGGGTATCCAGCGACTGCGTGCGGATGTCCACGCCGTACTCCCGCCGGCCAAATTCACCATAAGCGGAATCTAATTCAACGCCGATCGGCGAATGGCCCCGTGCTTTGAGCATAAACAGCCACTCCCCAGAGGCACAACCGATGTCCAAGACCTTCGAAGTAGCCGACAGGTGGCTGTTTAGACGGCGAAGGCGCCCCCGCGAGCAGCGCCGCACGGTAAATGCGCTTGGAACTCGGGCACTCACTGCCTTTGTAGCTGCGCCGGTACTCCGATTCATAGAACCGGCGGAGCTCGTCAGTGGTCGGCAAAGGATCAGTCCGCATCAACCCGCATTGAGTACATCCGACGGTCTTCAGCCGTTTTCCCCGGCGATCGTGGTGGGCGATGACTTGACCAAGAATCTCGCCGCACACTGGGCACGGCAGTTCGGCCTCCAAAGTTGCACCGATGGGCGGCCAGTTCTCAGGGGTCCGCATCGGGCCATCGAACGGCGGATTCATCCTTTTCAACATTCCCACAGCATACCAGTGCAGGGGGACGGCCCTTGGCTTGCGGGACGTTCTTCTGGAGGGGCTTGCAGCGTAAGGTCAGCGCGGGCTGCACGACCGTCGCAGTACGCCAAAAGGGAGGAGGATGGGGCCGGAAACCAAAACCGGCCACGGAGATGACCCCCGACTCCCCGACGGCGGAACCGCCAAAATCGGCCATCGCCGACCCCGAGGTGACCACCGGCCCCGAGCCGGAAATGCCCCTCACCGAGAGCGCCTGCGAGACGCATCGCGAGCAGATCGAAGCCGGCCTCGCGCGCGGCCGCAACGCGATGTCGATTTGGCAAACGCTGGTCGACCGCACGGCTTCGCGGGTGCCTACGAAAGCGTCAAACGCTTCGTCCGCAAACCTGCGCGGCCAGCCTTCATTAGAAGCCTGCGCCATCATCGAAACCGCGCCCCGCGACGAAGCGCAAGTCAACTATGGCACCGGCCCCATGGTCCACCACCCAGCCACGGGCAAGCTTCGCCGCACCCGCTTGTTCGTTTTTACGCTCGGCTTCAGCCGGAAATGCTGAACCCTTCACGGCGAGGACCGCTTGGGGTGATCGGAAAGGCAAAGAACAACGCGACAATTCCTGGGGCCGAATCTCGCAGGTCGGGTGGTCTAATTGCCGCCGATCAGTCGGCAAGTAAAGAAAAGAAGATCTCGAAAAGCAGGATGGCAACGCCGCTCAATATGTGCTGCCGTCAGGTCGACCTAATACGCGATGCCAAACAAACGACATTACGCTGAGCTGGCTCCAAACCGCCGTCCTACCTCCCGAAAGTCCAATGAAACTCAGCAAAAACGCCGCTCGAACGGCCCCGCCCGCCCGCGTTTTCAAAAACTCCGCCAATAACCTCAACAAAATGAACAACTTCCGGCTTAAGCTTCTAATGTTGCCACTCCGCCAAATTCCGTTCACAAGGTGTAAAAATAAAAATAAGTCCCTATTTATCCATAGACCTACAAGGAATTCCCCCACCCCCTCCGATCCGTTTTCGCCCCCTCGCCTGCTAGCCTGAAATCAAAGTTCTTCGGTCATTTTCGAACGCCCCGCCCAACCAGGTGGGGCGTTCCTTTTTTACCCCGAACTTTTCTAAGGAGAACTCGATGGAAACGCCACTAACTGACGCCGAGAAAAAGGCCCACCGCGCTGAAATCAACCGTGCCAACGCCCAAAAAAGCACCGGCCCCAAAACCGAAGCCGGCAAAGCCAGTTCCCGTCGCAACGGCCTCAAACACGGTCGTCGCTCCCAGTTCATCGACTACGCAACCTCGACCAACCCCGTCCTCCTCCCCGGCGAATCCATGGTTGATTACTCCCGGATCCTCGAAGGCCTCATGGCCAAACTCAGCCCCCGCGACCCCGCCGAAAAAGAGATCATTTACCGAATTGCCGCCAGCCAATGGGAACTCATCCGCTTCCGCTGCATCCGCATGGTTCTCCTCGAAGATCAGTTCCAAACCGTCGCCGACAAAATCCAGAACGATGTCCTCCCCTCCTGCGCCGGGGCCATAGCCCTCGCCCGAGCCTACCAAGCCGCCGCCGGCCCGGGCGGAGGTTTCTCCGGCCTCCGGCTCGACATCGCCGCCGTCGAACGGTCCATCGCTGCCGGCTATCGCGAGTTCAAGCAACTCCGCAGCCTCGACCCCTTTCTCCGGCCACCCGCCGATTTCAACCCCGCCACCGACATCGCCCAGGAAATCTACACCTCCCGGCCGGAATCCGAACCCGAACCAGAACCCGACGAAGCCCCGCCCGCCGCACCGCAACCAAACCCACAAACCGTTGAAAACACGGAAGCGGAACCCACCGAAACCCCCGAAATCAACGACAACCAAAGCCAACCGGAGCCAACCCCAACCCGCCTCGCACACGGCTATTCCATCGTCTTGCCCACCCGCCGAGCGCCGCAGCGAGCCGAACCGCCCCTGAAAGTCCGCCACGCCGGGGCAGCGTAAAGGGTCGATCAGAGCCTCGACCGCCCTAACCGCTGCCCCTGCCCCACTAACGGAAGTCGTCGAAAACAAGGAATCGGAACCCATCGAAACGATCGAAATCACCGAAATCCAAAGCCAACCGAAGCCAAGTCAAGCCAGCCCCGAACACGGCCTATTCCATCGTCCTGCCGGCCCGTCGAGCCCCCAGCGAACCGAACCGCCGCCCAACGTCGCCACGCCGGCGTAGGGTGAAGTATCGATCAAGTGCTCCCGATGCGTTCTGGGGCACCCTGCGCCCCGCGATCGGCATCACCACGTCCATGCCCGACCGCGCCCACCAACCCGGTCTCAACCACCTCCTCGTACCCCGGGCTCTTGTCCTGCCGCATCCTCTCCCGAATCCCTGACCCAAACAACGCCCCCATCTCTATCAGGTCGTACCGTCAGGCTAACTGTCAGCATTCGGTCAGTAAGTGGAGTAGACTCTTCGCAGGAGCGTCCCATGGATCGCCTTTTGGTCATTCGCCTCGCCGTTCTCCCCCTCGCCATCACCTTGGCTCCCGCCGCCGTCACTTTCCACAAAGACGTCGAACCCGTCCTCCAGGCCCGTTGTCAAGCTTGCCATCGCCCCGGCGAAGCCGCCCCCATGTCGTTCCTCACCTACTCCGCCACCCGGCCCTTTGCCAAAGCCATCCGTGCCGCCGTGCTCGCCAAAAAAATGCCTCCCTGGTTTGCCGACGCGCCCCACGGCACCTTCGCCAACGACCCCTCTCTCACCCCCCAAGAAATCGAAACCCTCGTCGCGTGGGCCGACTCCGGTGCTCCCGCCGGCAACCCTACCGACGCGCCTCCCACTCTCCGCTTCGTCGAAGGTTGGTCCATAGGCCAGCCGGACACAGTGATCGAAATGCCCGCTGTCTATAAGGTCCCCGCCAAAGGCGTCATCGACTATCAGCACATCATCGTCCCCACCGGCTTCACGCAAGACAAATGGGTTCAGGCGGTCGAAATCCGTCCCGGCGACCGCCGCGTCGTCCATCACATCATCGCCTTCGTCCGGCCACCCGGGTCCAGTTGGCTGCGCGATGTCGCCCCCGGTGTCCCTGTGGTCGATAAGGCTCGCCTGACGAAACTCCAGGCCGACGAAATGCCCGAGTACCTCCTCAGCTACACCCCCGGTCGTCCGCCGGTTGGCCTCAACCCCGGCCAAGCCCGCTTCATCAAAGCCGGCTCCGATATCGTCTTCCAGATCCACTACACCCCCAACGGCCAACCCGTCGATGACCGTTCCAAGCTCGGCCTCATCTTCGCGAAGTCCGCACCACACGAACGCATCGCCACCCTGCCCATCGCCAACCGCGGACTCGTGATTCCTCCCGGTGCACCCAACCATGGCGTGGAGGCGGCTATTACGGTGCTTGCCCCTTTCCGTCTCGTCCGCATGATTCCCCACATGCACCTTCGCGGCAAGGCGTTCGAAGTCCGCGTCGTCGAAGAAGGGGCCTCCCCCGAAGTTCTCCTCCGCGTCCCGAAATACGACTTCAACTGGCAGAACGCCTACTCCCTCGCCAAGGAAAAGCAGATCAAGCCCGGCACCCGGATCGAGTGTACCGGCTGGTACGACAACTCCTCCAACAACCCCTTCAATCCCGATCCCAAAGCCGAGGTCCGTTGGGGCGACCAAAGCTGGGATGAGATGATGCTCGGTTATGTCGACGTCGCCATCCCCGTCAACGTCGACCCGCAATCGCTCTTCCTTCGTCCTCCGCCAGCCCCCGCCCCGCCCGCGGCTTCCGTGAAGGACCGCTTCATCGGAGTCTGGTCACTCCTCGCCGTCGAGGCCACGAGCGCCAGCGGTGCCATCACCCGAAGCTACGGCGAAAAGCCCATCGGACGCATCACTTACGACAAGGCCGGCCGCATGTCCGCCCTCCTGATGGGGCCAGACCGGAAGAAGATTGCCGCCCTCAACCTCCGCGATGCGACCGAAGCCGAAGCCCGCGGCATCCTCCAAGCCTTCACCTCCTACTACGGAACCTTCGACGTCGACCCCGTCGCTAAAACGGTTACCCACCACGTCGAACTCGCCTTGCATCCCAACTGGGTCGGCACCGATCTAGTACGAACCTTTGAGTTCAACGGCGATAAGCTCATCCTCACCGCCATCACCGCTCCCGGCTCGAGCACCCGCCTCGTCTGGCAGCGGCAAGAATGAAACCAGGCGCTTCCTGGATTCCAAGCGCGAGCGATGGGCCAACGAGCAGTAAGGCGTTAGGGCACGGGGTCCTTACCGCTCTCTACACCATCGTCTCTGCGGCCATGGCTTTCCTCTTCGTTGACCAGTTTCTCGCCGACCGCGGCGCGGTCAGCACTTCGCTCCTCCTCGGGCTCCTATTGGCGTTCTCTCTCGCCTTCCTTTGGAACTCCGCCCGCAAGCTCCTCAGCTTCCTTCACCCCATGCCGACGGTCATCATGCCCGCGCTGGTCCATCGTCCCGGCGCTTCGTTCTACTTGGCCTGGACCTTTCCCCGCAAAGCCCGGCTCCTCAACCATCTCACCGTCAGCCTTAAGTTCAACGAGGGAACCGACTACCTCGTAGGCTCAACGCCTGTCGAAGAGCAGCAGGTTCGGTTCACCTATCTCCTCTATGAAGGCGAGCCCGGCCTTGTCTCCGGCTCTGCCCTCGTCGCCATTCCGGAGCACGCGATGCACTCCTTTGCGACAGTTTCCAATTCCATCGTTTGGGCCATTCACTTTGACGGCGAATCGAAGTGGCCTTTCGTCCCGCCGATGCACGACGAAGCGCCCGTTATCGTTGGCTTTTGGACTTAATGACTCTCCACCTCGATCACTCCGCCGTCGCCCCCGGCGAACTCATCACCGGCCTCGTCCGGTGGCAGTTCTCGGAACCGCCAGAGGTCTTGGGACTTCGTCTAGTCTGGAAAACCGCCGGTCAAGGCTCCGTCGATATGGGCGCGGTTCCGCTCCTCGAAGTCCTGCTGCAGGGCGATCCTGGCCAATTCAGTTTCTCGGTTCCAGCCCCTCTCGGGCCATGGAGCTACTCAGGCTACCTCGTCTCCATCGTTTGGACACTCGAACTCTACCTCACAGCCAGCGACTGCGAAGTGGCACGGAGCGAGCACGCCATCGTCATCGCTCCCCACTGCCGGGAAATCGGTCGCATTTAGTTTGAGTGGTTTCGCCCCTCGATTCCGCACCTGTAAATATGAAGACGATTTTCGGCGCGCTGGCGATTGCCACTTTGTGTTTTGCTCAGAATTCGGCGGATGGTTCCATGACCGTCGCCGGCAAGAAGGCCAAGCTGGCTTTTGTCTATGCTTACGCCGTTCCGGGCTTCTTTGACAAGACGAAGGACGACACGGTCGTTCTCGTGACCGACCGGGAACTCGCCCCCGCGCAAGTCCGCGACAGTTTTTCCCTCAGCAAGCTATCCGAGCAGGGCAAGCTCATCTATGTGCAGGAGACGATCAACGCCGCCGGTCAAATTGTGAACTTCACCCTCGGTCACTCGGGCTTCAAGTTTCCCCCGTCCGGCGGCTCCACCGAGCATGTCTTCGAAGGCAAGCTGACGAAAACCTCGGTGGCCGGCAAAGTCTCCACCAAAGGCGAGCAGAAGACTTTCGGCGTCGCCTACGAGTACGCCGCCACTCTAAACGCCTCCGTCGCTAAGCGCGAAAGCCGTTAACACCGCATCGGTACCGTTACCACTCGCAATAACTACGTATTGCACCCCGTTCTTTTGAAACGTCATCGGCGTCCTCGTCGTTCGGCGCGGCAGCGGCCGGTCCCCAAGTCCTGCCCGGTCGCTGCGTCAACGGCGTGGAACGCCGTATCCCCACCGCCGATAAAGACCAGTCCGCCCTTCGTTACAATCGCTCCCGCCACGCCCACCGCCCCTTAAAACTTTGGGCAACGTCACGCCTTGCAACGCCGGGTGCGCTCGCCGCGCGGCGTTATCCCCAAACGGCACCTGCCAAGCTAGCTTCCCCCTTATTCAGATCGATCGCCGTCAAATGCCCATAGGGCGGCTTCAACAACGGCAGCCCATCTTGGAACTCGGCGTTCGTCGCCCCCTCTCGTACATAGTCGGCATCCACGTCGGCGGTCTGCCCTCCTGCTCCGCCCTTGCGCAACCGTGCCAACGCCGGCAGGTTCGTCGACTGCACATACAGCCGCTGGGTATCGGGATCAAACGCCCCGCCTCCCCAATTCGCTCCGCCGATCAGCCCTGGCCGCATCAGCGTTCCCGCAAAACTCGGTGGCGCATACAGCGGTCCGGTCTGGTACTTGTTCAATTCCGCAACCGCCTCGGCCCGCAGCCCGGCGTCAAATTAAACGCGCCATCGAGCGAAACCCCTTGGGGAGCAAACGCCGGCGGTTTCGTCGGAAACGGCTGCGTCGCCCACGCCTGCTCTCCCGGCACGTCACTCTTCGGCACCGGCCGCTCTTCAATCGGCCACGCCGGTTGCCCCGTCTCCCGATCAAAAACAAAGGCACAGCCCATGTTTGTCAATTGAATCACCGCGTCCGTCCGCTTCCCATTCGGGTAGATCTTCACCAGATTCGGAGCGGACGGTAAATCGTAGTCCCACAGTCCGTGGTGAACCAACTGTTGGTGCCAGCGACGGACCCCGGTCTTGGCTTCCAGGCAAACCAGCGACTCGGCAAACAAATTCTGTCCCGGCCGCCGACCACCGTAGAAATAATTGCTCGGTGTACTCAGCGGCGGATACACTAACCCCCGCTTCGCGTCCAGCGTCATCGGGGCCCATACGTTGGTATGCCCCGTGACCTTCCAACTTTCGTCTCCCCACGTCTCGTTTCCAAACTCACCCTTACGCGGCACGGTATGAAAGGTCCACACGAGCTTTCCCGTCCGCGCATGGAAGGCCTGTCGCCGCCTCCAACGAGATCAATCGATAGCGGCTGTTCATGAAGAGCCGCAGCTTGCCGCCGTTCGCCTGGTGTCGCCAAGCGGCCACGCCGCGATGGACGAACCCTGTGCCGTTAGGCACCTGGCCATCAACATAGGCCTTCGGATCGTGGGTAAGCGAACGACCAACCCCATGGTTTACGCGGCCCTGCAAATCTGATTTGGTAGGGTGATGCCCAAACCCCCTTTTCCCCGCCGCACTGCCATTGAAATCCAGCAGCTCCTCGCCGCTTACCAAGCCAGTGGCCAAACCCGAGCCGCCTTCTGCGGTGCCCATCAACTCGCCGTC
>JBBRIO010000207.1:0-8539 GCA_038220855.1 Bryobacterales bacterium
CTTATTGACGCTACTACACGTCAAGGCATGTCTGGCGCTCCGGTCATCATTCGTGAAAGGACACACTATCTCTCAGAAGCTGGAATCGTCGTTGAGCACCCCAATGCTACCCGGTTCATTGGGGTGTACGCCTCTAGGCCAGATATTCCTGGTGCCAATGAGCTTCCGGAAGCTGACCGGCGGGCGGAAGTGGGCTTCTTTGACAAGTCCGGCTGTGTAGAAGAAACCATCGCGCAGGGTCGTCCTGGGCCGTCATCCGATTAGTGAAAGAGTTTGGCTGCGCTAATAGTTCTTTGAGTAATTATCTCAACACAAAGTATGACGCCTTACTCGCAGATCTGGTTGTAAGATCCCGGCCAAGTAGTCCGGCAATCCGGAGGTTGGTCGAAAACAGCGTTCGAGGAAAGTTGGCCGAATGGCTTGTCGTGGAAGTTTCCCGTTGGCTGTTATCGAAAGACTGTGCGAAAGGGCCGGGCACGCTTTCGCGCATCCGACCCGGTCTCGGAAAGCCTGAGCCGAGTAACTGTTGGCGCGACACCACGGCTCCACCCTCAACTCCGGAACTTAGAATGGAGCGCAGCGTCGTGGCGCGGTCATTGCCTAGGGCTGAATGTCGCCCTCAAGTTGTCCATTAAATTGTTTGGAAACGACGCCGATTTCGGTGAGATTCTGCCCCACTACGAGCGCGCAGTTCTTGAAGAAGAACGCTCCGGGAATCGTCTTCTCCACCGCCGTGCCGGCTCCATTCTCAATTCTCACACCGTCCCCCGTGCGCTTCAGATGCAAGACGAACTCGAAGGGCCGCCCCTCTTGCAGATCGAACGCCTCGCTCACGTCAGCCGGCTGCGCCCCGAAATTGATGGTGAATGCCGCCTTTCCGGGCGCTACCCTTTTCAAACCCACGTAGACCGCGTAACCCTGGTCTCCGCAAGTGGCGATTGGTTGTATCGGGGCATCCCACCCCGCCAGCGTGCCCCGTAGCCGCAGGTCGGTCGCCAACGTGTTCGGCAGGCTGGGGCAAAGGGTGAAACCTTGCGATCGGCCTAACGGCGAGGGGCAGGGCGATCGTAGGCTCCGGGCCGAGAATTGACCCCGACTTTCGATCGCGTAGATCTGGTTGGCCACCAGATATCCCGCGGGCGTTCCACCCTTGTTGTCCGCTGCCATTTGAATGGTTCCCTTCGAGCCGGAATAAGCTAGTAGCTGCGCCCACAGATTATCTTCGGCCGACCGGTTCGACCCCAAAATTACTCGCCCGCTCACCGGTATTTTCGCGGCTAAGGCCAAGTCGTCGTTGACGCTCCAAATCGCGGGCCAAGCCTGCTCCCTGACTACGAACAGCAGCCCTGTCACAATCACCGGCAGGTACCAAACCGCCATGGGCGCCAGCGTGGCCGCGGGCGGCAGCGCCCGGAATCGCATGGTCAGTGCCCCGGCCACCGCCATGCCCACGAACAGAAAGTGAAAATACAGGAACGCCTTGGGCCCCTGATAGATAGGGCTCAATAGCTGGAGCTTGCCAGCGAACAAGGCTCCCCGGTCGATATGCGCGACCACGACGATCGCGGCCACCAGGAGGACCCACAAATGCCGCTGGCGCACGCCCGTCCAGTAAAGCCCGATGACGACGGAGGCCACGCCGGCCAGAACCGCTATGCCCTGAATCCAGGGATTCAAGCTGAAGATTGCATTGATATGGAAAGCGCGCAGCGATAGAAAATTGGCCAGATACGACACCGGTCCGTGCTGCGGCTCTCCAAACAGATCAAAGCCCCCCGACCCCGCTCCGTTGCCCAATCCGATGAGGAACCGTGCCGGCAACGTAGAATCGCGAAGAGAAATGGAAACGTACGTCGCCAGGACGATGGCGGCCCAATAAGCGATGGGCCGCGCCGAGCGCGCGCTCAGCGCATGCCAGACAAAATAGACAGCCAGCAAAACCGCGACTACGGGGACAATTTCGAGATAAGCAACGTCCATGTACAGGATCAGACAACCCTGCAATAGCGCCAGATACAGGCTCGGTCGCAACAGCATCGTGCCGCAAAGAATGGCAAGCCCGGTGGCCGCGATGTGATGGGCCAGAAACGCCAGCAAATAGTTCTGTAACTCGAGCGGCGAGAGCGCCATAAAGAGCGCAACTGCCGCCGCGCCCCAGCGCCGCCGCCATCCCACACCAGGAAACAGCAGATGGAAAACCATCACGGACGCCAAGACATACTCCAGCTTCACGATCGCCTGCAGTGGGACGATAGCATAAACTGCCGGGACGCCTAGAATCCGTGCCGCGCCAGCAAGGATTAGTTCCGCGCCAAATCGTCCGAAGGTCGTCGCCTTCCAAATCCCTTCGAAGCGGGGCCCCTCCGCTTGGCCGTTCAGCCACTGTGCGCTGGACGAGTAGTTCAGGAACTCGTGATTATTGCTAACGACAAAACACGCCTGCCCCCGTTCGAGACACGGGGCGATTCCGACGGCGATGCACAGCACCAAAACGCAGACCAGCGGCAGCGTCATCCGGTATCTGGCGAACCGCCAGAAGCGCGCTAACCCTAACCGCTTAAACACCAGCGCAGTGGCTAACAGGCCCGCGCCGTGAACCAGGATCAGCATCGTCAACGTCAACCGGCTGAGCTGGTAGGTGCCCAGAAAGGACAAGGCGAGGACGATCAACAGTTGGGAGAAAAACAGACTCAGTCCAACAAAGTACCGAAACAGGGGGGTGCGCCGGGTAAGGAGGAAGCTGAAACCGAGACCGGTGAAAAACCAAAGGAGAAGGAGGAAGCTGAATGCTACCGGAAAGCTATTCATAAGGAAAGTCTAGTCGGAAAGGGAGGGGAACGGGCAAAATTCCTCACGGGGATTCTGTTATGATCCGGAGGCTTATGTTGACTCGTCGAATTTTCCTTTCGTCTCTCGCGTCGGTGGCTGCGGCGGCTCCGGCTAAGCCGGTGAATGTGATTTTGATTTTCTGTGATGACTTGGGCTGGGGCGATTTATCCTGTTACGGCTCGGCGATCGCTACGCCGAACATCGATCGGTTGGCCAAAGAAGGGGCTCGGTTTACCCACTGCCTTTCCGCCAATCCCGTGTGTAGCCCTTCCCGGGCCGCCCTGCTGACCGGACGCTATCCGACGCGGGTCGCCGTTCCCCGGGTGCTGTTTCCCGTGGACAAGACGGGACTGGCCGAGGGCGAGCAGACCATTGCAAACCTTTTGAAGGCTAAGAACTACAAGACCATGTGCGTGGGGAAGTGGCACCTGGGACATTTGGCTCCTCATTTGCCGACCTACAAGGGCTTTGATCACTATTTCGGGATCCCCTACTCGAACGATATGAGCCCGCGATGGCTGATGGATGACGAGAAAGTGGTGGTCGAGACGGCGGACTTGGAGACTTTGCAACAAAAGTATACGGAGCGGGCGGTTCGATTCATAGAAGACGCCAAGGACGGGCCGTTCTTCCTTTACATGCCGCATACGTATCCGCATATTCCGCTGGGGGCGGGGAAAGCGTTTCGGGGCAAGTCGAAGCAGGGGATCTATGGAGACGTGCTGACCGAGCTGGATTGGTCGGTGGGACAGATTTTGGCCACCTTGAAGAAGCATCGGCTGGAGGAGCACACGCTGGTGCTGTTTAGCTCGGACAACGGGCCCTGGTACCAGGGGAGCCCGGGGCACTTGCGGGGGCGGAAGGGGATGACCTGGGAGGGCGGGGTGAGGGTGCCGCTGCTGGCCCGGTTGCCGGGCCGGGTGAAGGCGGGGGTGGTATGCGACGGCCTTGTGTCGACGATGGATCTGCTGCCGACGATTTGCCAGATAACCGGGGCGGCGCTGCCGACTCGGCCGGTGGATGGGCGGGATATTTCGACGCTGCTGGCGGGGAAGGCGAAGGAGCTGGATCGGGAGGTGGTGCTGTATTTTGATGGGGTGAACGTGCAGTGCGCGCGGTCGGGGAAGTGGAAGTTGCACTTGGCGCGGTACAACAACGTGACCTATAGCCCGGCACCGGCGGCGGGGCGGAAGAACATTCGGTTGACGAATCCGGAGCTGTATGACGTGGTGACGGATCGGGATGAGAGCTTCGATGTGGCGGCGGAGAACCCGGAGGTGGTGGCCAGGATCCAGGATAGAATAGAAAAATTAATGTCGGATTTTCCGGAGCATATTCGGAAAGCACATGCTGCGACGCGGGCGGGGGCGGGATCGCCTAGTCCGGCGGGGGCAGTTTCACGGTAGAGGAGAGTTTATGCGGATTTTGATTTCTTCGATAGTTTTGACATTGGCTATGACGGGGTCGGCGCTGGCGGTTGAGGATGGGTTCGTTTCCCTGTTCGACGGCAAGACGTTGGCGGGCTGGCAGCTCGTCGGGGGGCGCGGACCCGGATATATCGTGGAGAACGGGACGATTGTGTGTCCCAAGGATGGGGGAGGGAACCTGTACACGGGGAAGCAATATGGGAACTTCATTTTCCGGTTTGGATTCAAGATGGAACCGGGGGGGAACAACGGGGTGGGGATTCGGGCGCCCTTGACGGGGGATGCGGCGTATCAGGGGATGGAGATCCAGATTTTGGATCATGACCATGAGCTGTACAAGGGCAAAATCAAGCCGACGCAGCGGCACGGGAGCGTTTACGACGTTTTTCCGGCGAATGGGGAGGCGTTGAAGCCGGCGGGGCAGTGGAACGAGGAAGAGATCCGGGTGAACGGGTCAAAAGTGACCGTTACACTGAACGGAAAGGTGATTTCAGAGGCTGATTTGTCGACGGTGACGGATCCGGCGGTGTTGAAGAAGCACCCTGGTTTGTTGCGGAAGACGGGCTATTTGGGCTTCCTGGGTCACGGATCGCGGGTGGAGTTCCGCGACCTGCGCGTAAAGGAACTTTAAATATTTTGGATTTTGTGTCCTGAGCCGCTCGCCTTTTTCGCTAACCCTTATAGGGGTCCCCGTCCGAGTCAATGGTCCCGCAGAGTATGGCTAAAGTACTTGCCGGCTGCGGTCGCCGGAGATCCTGGTTAACGAAAAAAGGCGGAGCGGTAAAACAGAGTGTAACGGTAAGACGCCGGTTAGCACATCCCCTGTTTAGGGGACAAGACGCGAAATTCAATCATGTTTTTTGATCAATTTGATAAATTGACGGGAGCGATCTATCAGGCCTCTCGAGAGGCGACGCTATGGCCGGAAGTACTGCGTCAAATTTGCGAGTTGATGGGTTGTACGACCGGTAGTTTTTGGGTGTTGTCTCGCCGGAACGCAGAGTTAAACACGACGTGTTTTTGGGGGCAGAGCGAAGAGGCGCGGCAGGAATACCAGGAAAAGTGGTTGGCGCAGGATCCTTGGATGTTGCGGTTGGAGGGGTTTCCGGCCGAGGAGGGGATTTTTGCGCCTTCGGAGAGCGTGATTACCGACGCTGAGTTGGAGGCGACGGCGGTTTATCAGGAGTTTCTGGGGCCGGGTGGGCTGCATTATGGCGGGGGGGCGTGGATTTCCCGGGGGCCGGAGCTGGAGTCGTTTTTGACGTTGCTGCGGCCGAAGTCGGCGGGGCCGTTGACGGACCATGAGTTATCGATGGGGACGCGGATTGTGGGCCATATTCGGCAGAGTGTGGTTTTGCTGGAAGCGCGATTGGAGGCGTTGCGGGGATGCGCGGGATTGCGGATTTGTTTTGAATCGTTGCCGTACGGGGTGGCGTTTTTGGATTCCAACGGGCACATTCTGGATCAGAACAAAGGATTCAAGAAAGTGGTGGCGAAGTGCAAGGGGATAGAGTTGGTGGGTGACCGGTTGATGTTAACGGAAGGGGACGCGGTAAAGCCGGAACGATGGGTGCGTTCGTTTGCGCTTCCGCGCGCGCGGCGGGGGACGCCGCTCTGGGTGACGGTGCGGCCGATTCCGACGGCGGAGAAGCACCCGGTGGGGATGCCGCGGTTGGCGGCGATTATGGAGATACGAGACCCGGAACGGCGGGCGTCGGCGGAAAGCGGCCAGTTGGAGGCGTTGTTTGGGTTGACGCCGAGCGAGGCTCGATTCACGTCCCAGTTAGCGGGGGGAAAGTCGGTGAAGGAGGCGGCGGAGACGTTAGGGATTGCGGAGCAGACGGGGCGGACGCATTTGAAGCGGGCGATGTCGAAGACGGGGACGAAGAGGCAGGCGGAGTTGATGGGGCGGGTTAGTTCGCTGGATTGAATTCGATGGCGGATTGGGCACCGAAGCGGCGGTAGTCGGAGTAGATTTGTTCGGTTTCGAGGAGAATTTGACTTTTGCCGCGGGGGATTTGCCGTTGGAGGTGGATGCGGCCGGTGAGGGGTAGATCGTGATGGAGAAGCGCTTCGTGGGTGACGACGGAGCCTTCGGGGAAGCCGTTCCAGCGGCGGCGAAGACGGGATTCTTCCTTGAGGAGGAAGTGGTTTTGCTGGTCGATCCAGAGGGTGGCGTCAGCGGCGGACATTCCTGCCTCGCGGGAGACGTTATCGGGGGAGGCGGGGTTGAGAAGGGCTTCGAGGACCCAGCATTTTCGGCCGAGGAGGGTGGCTTCGCCCCTTAGCGTGAGAGAGTGATTTTGGAGGAGATCTTCGACGCGGAAGGCGATGCGGTTGTTGGCAGTGGGGCGGTCAGTGGGCTTGATGGGTTTACCGTTGCGGGCGATGAGGCGGAAGACTCGTTTTCCGTCGACGACGAAGACATCAAAGGTGTTCCAGTCGGTTTGCTTCCGCTTGCCGGGGAGATCGGTGCGGTAGTAGCGAATGTCTTCGCGGCCGAGATAATCCTTGATGCGGGGGTACAGGTCCTTCTTGGTTTGGAGGGCTTGATCGAGGAGGGCTCGGGGATCTTGTGCGCAGAGCAGATGAGCGCACAGGAGGAGGATGGAGGTGCGGGTCGGAATCGAACCGACGAATGAGAGTTTTGCAGACTCTGGCCTTACCACTTGGCTACCGCACCGCACAAAGCATGAGCTACATTCGAACATAGCAACCAGATGCCCGGGAGTCAACCCAGCGACGAGAACGAATTGGTGTTTGTGTGGCCGATCACGGACACGTTGGACCTGCATACGGTGCCAGCGCGGGATGTGGTGGGGGTGGTGGAGGCCTGGCTGGAGGAGGTTTTGGCACAAGGATTTGTCGCTTTGCGGATCGTCCACGGGAAGGGAATTGGGGTGCAGAGGGAGGCGGTGCGGAAAGTGCTGGGCCGGACCGCCTTTGTAGAAAGTTTTGGGGATGCGCCGATGGAGGCGGGAGGATGGGGGGCGACGGTGGTTACGCTTCGCCGACAGGGCCCGGAAAAATAGTTGGTAACCAATTTTCTAATGCGCCCTTCTTTTAGGGGAGCGCCATTGGCGTTCGAATTTCAAAGAGGAAGGTGAGTGATGGGCGGCAACAGTATTTTTTATTTGATCGGAGTAGCTGTAGTGATTATTGTCATACTCAAGTTTGCGGGGCTTTGGTAGGGGCCTCGGCGCTCACGGGAAATTGACTACCTCTGCTCAGATAGAGTTGACCACACCGAAATCAAGCGCTGCCCCGCGGCATGCTACTGAGCGTGGCACCAGCATCCGCGTCGCAGGCGGGTAACTCGTTCCTCCTCTGCAGACCTACTTAAGTCGACACGATCGCGCGCGGCGATAGCGAGCGGCAATGAGCCAGAGAACGTTGGACGCGCAAGTAGTGTCGCTGGTCAACTCCCGGTGAGTATGGGCGGGTAACTTACCGCGATTACAGAAGGGTCGAGGGAGACCAGAGCTCCAATCCTTGGCATAGCCGGGTGATTGCGCTTCGTAGTCTGGATCCTGCCAAGCGATGAGGGCGTGGGGGAGGGTTATCGCGATCAGGAGGAAGCCCCAGATGAGCGGTTGCATGTGTCGATCGGTGGGAGGCAGGAAGAGATTCCTGTGGGCTTCTAGCACGAGCTGGACGTAAATTAAGCGAAGGGCGGTGAGGTCGGCGACGACTTGGTAGGCGCGGAGGAACGCTTGATTGCGCGCTTGGAGTTGGAGCCCGTCGAGGGAACCGCCGGAGTATGGTTTGGCAGCATAGTTGAGGACCAACCAGCCGAGGGCAAAAACAATGACGCCGGGGAGGGCGAGGAAAGGCGCGGGAAGGAGCGCCAGGACTGCTCTAGCCAAACGCCGAGGATGAAGCCGAGGTAGATGGCAACGCAGGCGAAGCGGCGATTGGATTACCGGCGGAAATCGATTCCGCGGAAGGTGAGTTGGGTCTGCATGGGTGGTTTACTCCGCCTTTTGGGATGTTCCGTAGATTTGTTCGCTGAGAGGGCGAAAGGGCTGCCGGGAGAAGATGGCTTCAATGGGCAAGCCGAAGAGTTCGCTGGCGCGGAAAGCGAGCTCGAGGCTGGGGTTGTAATCGCCGCGTTCCATGTAGCCTATGGTTTGGTAGTTGACGCCGAGAGCGTCGGCGAGGTCCCGACGGCTTTGGGTGCGCTCAGCGCGGAGGACGCTGATGCGGTTGTAGAGGGAGTTGGTGGAATTGACCTTGGGTGCCGTCATCGATCTGAACGAATCGTATAATTAATAAAACGGATC
>JBBRIO010000208.1:0-8511 GCA_038220855.1 Bryobacterales bacterium
CGGCAACCCGGTCAGGTCAAAATGCAGTCGCCGTAACAGAGTCCGGCCATCGGCCCGCGGATTCTGCGCCAACCGTTTCTTTTCTAAACCGTTCCGCACATGCTCGTCGATCGACCCGGTCACCGGACGCAACGGCACCAAGCTCCACCAGAGCTTAGCCGTTGGCTGCGCGAGAGCGCCAGCCGCAAGGAGGAAGAAAAACCAACGCACGACCCATTCTACTTGCGCGCAATCCAAACCAGGAATAGCCCGTCCGGGTCGACGTCTTCCCAATACGAAATCGGCCGGCTCGTCACTTCGCGGCAGTGCCGGCGCAGCATTTTTTCGAGCTCCTGTTGGCCGAACCAACGCTCCCACTCGGGCGTCTCAAACCGGCCCCAGTGGTCTTTGTTTTTATCGATCACCACAATCGCACCATCCGGCTTCACGACCCGGCATAGCTCCGCCACGGCCGCTTCGATGTCTACAGCGTGTTCGAGTGACTCGGTCGCATAAGCGGCATCAAACGCCGCCGTCTGAAACGGCAATTGCGTCAAACTCCCGGCGGCCGGCCAAAGCGGCTCTTGCACGTGCCGCAGCATCGCCACGGCCAAATCCATGCCGATGAACTTCGCCGCCGGATACTCCGCGAGCAACGCCCGCGCGAAGCGCCCCTTGCCGCAGCCAGCGTCCAACACCCGCTTCCCGTTCAAATCGCCAAACGTCTCCACCAAAACCCGCACGTGTAAAATCCGCGGATCGATCGTCGAAGGAAAATGCTCCTCGTCCGCCGCCGCCTCTTCAAACGAACGGCGGATCCGCTCTCGCAGATCCGCCGTCAGCTCCGGTTTCTTCTTCGAAAACAGATCGAAAAGACCCATGTCCCTAAGCCTTGGTCAGGAAGATCGGAATCCCTTGCTTATTGCTGTAGTTCGGCCGGTAGCGATCCAGGTTGTACATCGTATCGACATCCACCTTCCGCGGTCCCAACTTCGGATCGGGAATCTCCACCATTGCATAACAGCCGTGGTTGATAGCCGCCATGAGGCCGCTCTTGCCTTCCAGAATCGCGTCGAACGCCATATTGCCGAACGTCGTCGCCACCATTTTGTCGACAAAATCCGGGCTTCCACCGCGCAGGTCATAGGTCAGATCGCTCACGATTGCTTCCAGGCCAGCCCGCTTCTTGGCTTGCTCGGCGAACAGTTCGCCCACATTCATCTTGCGGCGGTGGCCGTAATCGTCCGGCTCGCCGTATTCCTGAACCACATAGCCGCCCCAAGACGCGCCCTCGGACAGCACCACTAGAGCGTAGTTGGACGGGTTGTTCTTTTTGTCCCGGGAGACGAGTTCGAGCATTTTGTCCAAGTCAAAAGCATGTTCCGGAATGCCGCACCGGATCGAAGTCACGTACGCCGTGTAGAGCGCGGTATAACCGGCGTCCCGTCCGAAAATCCGAAATACACCGACCCGCTCGTGCGAGCCAACTGTCGTCCGCTGCCGCTGGATCGCGTCATGCGCCCGCGAAATGGCCGTCGAAAAACCGATGCAATACTCGGTGTTCCGCACGTCGTTGTCCATCGTCTTCGGTACGGCCACGACTTTGAAGCCCAGCTTGTCGAGCTTCTGCGCGTAGCTCAACGTGTCGTCTCCGCCGATGGCTACCAGGCAATCGACGCCCAGCTTCTCAAGGTTCGCCAGCACGTGCTTCGAGATGTCGTAGGCCTGAAAAGTCTCGCCTTTCTTGGTTACCGTTTCCGGGGTGAAGCTGTCTGCGCTCAAAAACGAAGGCAGTTTGCGCATCCGCGCCGGGTTTGTGCGGCTCGAGTGCAGGAAGGTTCCGCCGAAGCGATCAATCGTCCGCGTGTTTTCGCGGGTCAAGGGAGTCAGATACTTTTTCTTCGACTCCTCGTCGTCAAGGTTCAGGTGCGTGAGCCCTTCCCAGCCGCGCCGGAAGCCCAAAACATCGATGCCGAGTTCGGAAGCGCGGTAGGTGACACCCTTAATCACCGAGTTTAAGCCGGGGACGTCGCCGCCTCCCGTCAGGATGCCGATACGCTGAATTGCCATGAATCTCCTAGGGAAAATGGGGTTAACTTTTATTATAAGGCGAGTAGGCCCGGTGGATAAGGCAATTGAGGTGGAAGTGCGTGGTATCGGGCAGTTCAAAATCGTGGATCGCGGGCGGAGTGGCCGGCTAGGCCATCGGTTTGAGCGTGATTCTCGCCGGCTGGATGGTCCCCCACACACTCCCACTGGGGGCTGCCCCGATGTTGAATCAGATATCGGAGTGGACCGCTCCGCACCTGCTGCGGACCGACTGAGACTGCTACGCCGCGGTCTACCTGCATCCGATCGCCCGTCGCGCCCGCCCCGACTGGCATGAAAACGTCCAACTCAACTTCGTCTGTCCCGAGTGAATTCCTTCTTTGTCACGGGCCGGCTTCCGGCCAGAAGTCATCGGTGTCCGCAGCGGCCCCCGCCTGGTCCTGTCGGGGCCACCCGTTCAAACGTAGCAGGGCGGCTACTCCCCCCAACGGCCGCGCCCGGGCGTTTTTCTCGAGGACATTGCCTCCATGGAGTCTTTTCTCGCTGGCCGCCCTCCCTGCCCTATCGCGGCCTATGGTTGCGCTACCAACACTTCGCTGCCATCAAGACACCCATGAACACTGAGATCTACCAGTTCAGATATCGCCTCGTCGCCAACCGCCGCTACTTGGGCATTCTCCTGGCCCAGATGCCCGTTGTTTTCCCGCTCGCCTGTTGGCACATGCCGGATACCCGGCTCACGGCTATTGCCCTGAGCGTGGCGACGAGGTTCACTACCGCCCTGCTCATCCACGCCGGTAAAGGCGGTCCTGAGTGGCATTTCGACGTCTTCGCCAGCTTGGCCGCTTTAATCATGCTGGCCGATCCCTTTTCCATCCTGGCCGCCGCTGGCACAATCGCCGTCCACCACGTTTTCCTCTTTCTCGCCGCCCCAACGAGCCTGTTCAACTACCATGCCGCCTTCGTAGTTGCGGAAACCATTCCGATCGCCATTACGGCTCGGGCCCTGGCCCGGGCAACGATGGCCGAAGCCATTGCCACGGCGCAACTGTCTGGTCAATCAGAATCGCTCAACCATCATGGCGATCGCTATCTGCCAATCCGGCCATCAACTCTCGCAGTCATATCAAGCGCAGGCCGCCGCCGTCGAACAAAGTACGGCCTCGCTCCATCAGCAGCTCGATGACATCCGCGGCATCTCCGCCACCGCCCAACAGTCTGGCCGTCCCTCCTCCGATTCAGTCGAATCCATCAACGAGAGCACCAAGCAAATGGCCGCCCTGGACCTGCGGATCGCGCAGTTCGTCACGGCGGGCCAAGCCATCAAAAAGATCGCCGCGACGGTCCAATCCTTCGCTTTCCAAACCAATCTGCCTGCCCTCAACGTCGCGGTAGAAGCCGCCCGCGCCGGAGAAGCTGGGGCCGGCTTCGCCGTCGTCGCTGATGAAGTCCGCTCCCTCTCCCTCCACTCTTCCGAAGCCGCCCGGCAAACGGAAGAGCAGGTTGCCTCGTCCTCATCGAAACCGCTGGGGTCCGTTCGCTGAGGCTGGAAGTCCGAAAGCATTTCGACCACGCTGTCGCTTCGTCCGGCTCCGTCTCCACCGGGATCACCACCCTGGCGCAAAAAGCCGAGTCCCAACTGCAGCAACTCCATCGCGTCCAGCAGGCATTTCAAGAGATTAGCAAGATCAGCCGGGATAACGCCGCCACCGCATCCTCTACCAACGAGTCCGCCCTCGCCCTTCAATCCACCAACCAAAGCCTCCGCAAAACCGTTACCGACCTAGTCTCGCTCTCAAATCAATAGCCCCGCAATGCTAAAATTTGAACGATGATTAAAGCGCAAGCCGGCGACAAGGTGAAGGTTCACTATCAAGGAACCCTCGCTGACGGCACCATTTTTGATTCCTCCGAGGGTCGGGAGCCCCTGGAACTTACTCTCGGCTCAGGACAGGTTATCCCTGGCTTCGATGCTGCCATTATGGGCCTCTCCCCTGGCGAATCGGTGGTTACTACCATTCAACCCGCCGAAGCCTACGGCGAAGCGAACCCGGAGATGATCCTCGAAGTCGAACGCGATCGCTTCCCCGAAGACATGGAACTCGAAGAAGGTCTCGAACTCCAACTATCCGGCGGAGGCCAAGCGTTCATGGTTCGCGTCATCGGAATCGCCCCGGATAAGGTAATGCTCGACGGCAACCATCCTCTCGCCGGCGAAGCCCTCACCTTCAATATCACCCTCGAATCGATCGCCTCCAAGTTGATCTTTTAGCTCGGATGCACGCTAATCTTTCGCTTGCTCTCCGTCTCGAAAGCGCCTCGGCGGCGCTGGCCCGGTGGAGCGCCGAAATCCATCCCTCGCTCTTCCCGGAGTCCGCTGCCACGTCAATCCCCTGTGGAAGCGGCACTGCCTGCTTTCTTGACGAATCCTCGCCCCTTACCCAAATCAAAGGCGCTGGCATGATCGCCCCCACCTTTGAAGGCGACATCGACGCCGCCGAAGCCTTCTACGAAGAACGCATGGCCCCGGTCACCTTTATCCTTTGCCCGTTCGCCGACGCCGCCATCTTCACCTATCTCTCCCGTCGCGGCTACGAAATCGGCTCGTTCGAAAACGCCCTCTTCCGGCCGCTCTCCGCCGCGGACATCCTACCGCCGGATGCCGACATCACCTCCGCCGAAAACGCCGAAGAGTGGGCTCGCACGGTCGGCGAATCGTTCTTCGACGTCATAACCCCGGCCGGCCTCCAACTCGGCCGCACCCTCTATCACCTGCCGCAAACGCAAAATCTGCTCATCCGGCACGGCGAAACCGCCCTGGCCGGGGCCCAACTCGGCTTCCACGAAGGCCTCGCGCTTTTCCAGTGCGACGGCACCATTCGTCGCTACCGCCGCGTCGGCTTGCAAGCCAAACTGATCCAGGACCGCCTATCCCGCGCCGCCCAAGCCGGTTGCGACATGGCTACCGCCGATACAGAGCCCGGCAGCGCCTCCCAACGCAACTACGAAAAGCTCGGCTTCCGCGTCGCCTACACTCGCGTCACCCTCATCAAGCCAGAGTAGCCTTCCACGCCAAGTACCCCAGCCCCAACAGGAAGCCTAACAGCGCCTGATACTCCCGGTTCTTGCGATACAACCACCCACGAAACGGCGTTTCATTCTCGATCCCTGGCCACCGTGGGATGAGCAGCGGGACTCGGTCCGCGTACGCCCCGTAGTCCGGAAACAACCCCCGCAGATGTTGTTCCTCCAACTCCATCACAGGCACGTAAACCAAGCCAAAAACCGCCCCGAACAACGCCGCCAACTCCCACCGACCGGCCGCCGCCGCTAGCCCCAAGGCGGTCAACAAAGTCCCCGCGTAAAGCGGATTCCGATGGAACCGGTACGGGCCGCTGGCCACCAGCTTCTGGTTTTTTTCCAGGTGCCCCGCCGCCCAAGCCCGCAGCGCCAAGCCCACCAGCGACACCGGAACCCCATAAAGCAAGGTCCCGGCTGTCGGCTGAGCGAACCAGCCGAACGCCAGCACCAGAACGAATCCACTCGGCACTCGCATGCGGGCTACTAAATCGGCATATGGTTTGGGGAAGAAATATCGAGGCATCGTTCCAAGGCTTCCAGCACCGGGCCCACATTAAGGGCCTGCATCGAAGCCGCAATCTCCTGAGTTCGTTTGTAAGTCGTTTCCGCGCCCGGCGCGCGCATCACGGTGATGGTACCGCCATAAGGCCCATTTCGCTCGGGTGAGGTCGGGCCGAACAGCGCCACCCCCGGTTTGCCCAGCGCTGCCGCCAAATGCATTGGCCCGCTGTCGAGCCCCAAAACCGCCGCCGCCTGCCGGGTGGCATAGATCAGTTGGTCTAAATTCCACTCTGCTCGATTCATCACGAGGGGCACCCGTAACCCCTTCGCCAGTGCCGCGTAGTTCGCGGATGGCCACTCTTTCGCCCGCCATCCTGCTCGCTCCGAAGCCAGCACGAAAGGCCCCGCCGGCAGGCCCTCGACAACCGTCCCCGACGGCAGCGGAAACTCCGCCACGCGCAAGTCCGGCGACGCCCCCGTCAAAGAAAGATTGTGCTCCACCACGTGCGTTCCCCGCGGCGTCACCCGTTCTGTGTAAAGCCACCCCGCCGCCCGTTCGCGCAAATACGACGAGTCGAAGCCAACCCGCCGCGGCGCCCCGCTCACCCACCCCACCAGCGCCGACTTCACCAGCCCTTGAAAATCGTACGCCGCCGCGAACCCAGCCCCGCGCAAATCCCGCGCCACCGTCACCACATCGCCCGCCAACCGCCGATCAAACGCCACCGTCCTCACCGGACACGCCCGCAATAGCGGAGCCCACTTCCGGTCCACCACCCAAGTCACCTCGACCCCGCTCCGCGCCAGCGCCGTCGCTGCCGGCATCGCGTGCAACACATCGCCAAACGCACCGAGTCTGATCACGAGAACCCGCACCGCGCTCAAGTCTACGCTTTCTGCCGCTCGCGCACTAGAGCCATCAGCGCCTCCCGGCGCCGCAAGTCGTCGTGCGTCTCGTCGATTACTACCAAGCCCGCTATTGCAGTCAGCACCGAAACCTCGGCATGCTCAGCGATCGTCACGAACTCGGTGCACCCCAAAGCCGCCGCCAACTCCGCCCGCGCCCGCACCGGCAACAGCGGATCCGCCGGACTCGTCACGCAAACCGCCAACGGTCCATACTCCGCCGCCAATGCGCCCATCCGCTCCACATGAGAATAGACGACCGGATCAAAATGGCCGACCACTAACGCCCGGGGAGGCGCCGGAGCCAACAGCCGTTCGCGAAACTCTTCAAAATCGACAATCTTGGTTCGGGTATCCACCATGTGACCCGCCTATTGTCGCGCGATCTGCACCAATTCCAAAACTTCCGCCGCCACCCGCTCCGCCGTCACCGCTTTCATACACCGGTGATCAATCGGGCACTCGCGCAGCAAACATGGGCTGCACTCCACTTTTTCCCGAATGATTTTCGCGAGCGGCCCCGTCGGCCCGGTCGCCACGTGGTCCGTCGCCCCGAACACCGCCACCGTCGGCACCCCTAAGGCACTCGCAACATGCATCGCCCCGGAATCGTTCGTTACAAACGCCTGGCACGCCGCCGCCATCTCTACAAACTCCGACAGGTTCGTCTCGCCCGCAAAGTTCGTCGCCGTCAACCCCGCATCTCGCACGTGCCCCGCCACCGTCTCGCACAACGCCCGCTCATCGGGGGATCCAAACACCGCGACCTTCGCCCCCAGTTTAGTAGCCACCGTCACAGCCGCCTCTGCGAACCGCTCCGGCAGCCAGCGCTTCGCTGTCCCATAGGCCGCTCCTGGCGATACCCCGATCCAAAGCCCCTCGAGCCGCTTCCGCCCTTCTTGACGCAGGAACGGAATCCCCGGCAATCGCACCGCCGGCACCTCCGGCATGTGCTCGATCAACCCCGCTCGTCGCAGCATCTCCAGGTAGTAGTACCGCTGATGGTTTTCAATCTCGCCCGGCTTCGGTACCACGATCGGGTCTGACAACAGAAAACCGCGCCCGTCCCGCGAATACCCGATCCGCACCGGAATCCCGGCCAACCAGACAATTGCCGCAGCTTCAAACGCATTCTGCAATAGAATTGCCGCATCGAAGTGCATCGCCCTCAATCGCCTTGCCAAATGCCATTTTCCCCGTAAATCCTTCCAGCCCTTCCCCGCCGTATAGGGCACAATTTCGTCAATCAGCGACTTATCGTAAAGCCCACTTACCCACGGCCGCGCTAACACCGCAATATGAGCCTCCGGAAACCGGGCGCGGACCTGCTCCAAAGCGGGCACCGACATCACAGCGTCGCCCACCCAATTCGTCGCGCGAATCAGGATGCGGTTAAAGTTCATTGCGTTACAATCGCAGCGTGAACCCGAAAAATTTTCAGGAGTTGCAGGAACAAGGGTACACGATCATCCCCCAGATGATCGACCCCACCTGGCTCGAAGAACTCCGTGCAGCCGTCGCCGAACGCATGACCATTGAAGGCGTAAACGCGGGTGCCGAGTTCCGCAAGGAGGCCAATTCCCAGCGCCTTGCCAACCTCGTCGACAAAGGGGAAGTTTTCCAGCGGGTCATCGCCCACCCCACCTTGCTCGCCGCTGCCACCGCCGTTCTCGGCCCCGATCACAAGCTCTCCAGCCTGAACTACCGCGCCGCGGAACCCCATTCCGACTCCGCCCAGCCCCTGCACTGCGACATGGGGCTCCTCGCCGACGAAAAAGGCTTCGCCGTTTTCAACTCCATCTGGATGCTCGACGACTTCACGCCCCACAACGGCCCCACCCGCGCCGTCCCCGGTTCTCATCTCTCCGGCCAACTCCCGCCCGCCTCTCACCCCGACGAGACCGTCATCCTCGGCCGCGCCGGCGACGTGATTATGATGAACTCCCACTGCTGGCACGGCGGCACCGCCAACCACACCGACCATCCCCGCCGCTC
>JBBRIO010000209.1:0-8492 GCA_038220855.1 Bryobacterales bacterium
CAGCGCATACGGGTAAACCTCCTGCCGATAATTGCGAATGCAGAACTCCGGATGCCGAGGTCCGAGCCAATCGTTGTGACAAAGCACGAGCCAAGCGCGGACCGGAAACCGCCGTCTCAACGCGGCCTGAAGGAATCGCTCGACCACCTCCGTATGCGGCCCCACGGCCGGCTGCAAATCCCCATACCCACTCCGCGTCGGTGAAAAATAGACCGCGCCATCATGCTGCTGATAAACCAAGTGCCGGCGGTTGCGCGGCAGCAACAACCGGCCGCCATGATACGCCAGCGCCAGCCGCAATTCCGTAAAACCAGCCGTCGCGACTTCATCCAGAAACTCCTCGGGCTCCCAACCTTCCAGGTCCCAAGGATTCAGCCACAGGAAGCAGGTCATCGCAAGCTCGAAAGGTCCAGCCCAGCCGCGTTCCGGCCACCGTCCACGTCCAGGATCGTTCCCGTGATCCACCCGGCTTCGGTCGAAGCCAAAAACGCCACCGCCATTGCGATGTCCCCGGGCTGGCCCAGCCGGCGAAGCGGAAAGCTCTCGATCGTCCGGCGCTGCGCTTCAACAGGATCTTGAAACTGCGCGAAGTACGCCGCCGTCCGAGCCGATTCAATCTGCCCCGGCAAAATGCCGTTCACCCGAATCTGCGGGGCCAACTCCACCGCCAGAGCCCGCGTCATCGAAATCAGCCCGCCCTTGGCCACTGCATAAGGAAACGTGTTCGGGCCAGGGCGTATGGCCTGGTAGGAAGAGATCGTGACCACGCTCGGGTGCTCCGCCTGCCGCAGCAAGGGCAGAGCCGCTTGCACCGAATGCCAAACGGATTCCAGATTCACCGCCTGACAAGCCCGCCAATCCGCCTCCGTCGTCGTCTCCACCGACCCGTTCCAAAGCTGCCCCGCCACGCAGATCAGCACGTCGACGCGCGCGAGCGCCCCGAAGAACGCACGGATCTCAGACGGCTTAGAAACGTCGCAGGAACCGTTCAAAACATCGGCAACTTGCACCGTCCCGCCTTCGGCCTCCAACTGTTGCACCACAGCCGCCCCAATGCCCCGAGCGCCGCCGGTGACGACACAATGCAGACCGTCAAATCGCTGTCTCACGCCAGAGTCTCCCTCCGCTCTACTGTACCCACCGCGAACCACAAAACGGCAAAGGCGAGCAGCGCGGTCGACCCCGCCATCGCGAACACCAGGCCATAGCCTTGGCTATCGACCACCCGGCCGATGAGCCAGGTAAACGCCGCGCCGCCGAGGCTCGAAGCCGCCGTCGTCCACCCCACCGCCGAAGCGATCGTCGAGGAATTGAACAAGTCAGCATGCAGCGCCAGAATGTTGGCGCTCCACATGCCGAAGCCAAACGTGGCAAGCGAGACCCACGCCAAAGCCGCAAACGAGGTTTCCGCCGCGACCACAAAAAGGCCCCCGGCCATGCACACCGCCGCGGCCCCCATCACCGTCTTCCGGGCCATCGTCAACGAGTAGCCGCGAGCGATCCCGAGGTCCGAAAGGCGGCCCCCGATCAGCTTGCCGAGGTCGACCGTCACAAAAGGAACCCAGCCAAACATGCCGATCTCGGCCAGCGAAAAGCCCCGTCCGTTGCCGAGGTAGTCCGGCAGCCAGAAGACGTAGAACCACCAGACCGGCGTCGCCAGCAGGCGTGTCGCCATCAGCCCCCAAAGCTTCGGCTGCCGCAGAATCGTCCACAACGCCGAAGGCACCCGCGCCGACCCCGCCATCGCCGGGTTCGTCCGATAGAAACGAAGCCAAAAGCAAAGCCAAACAAGCCCCAGCAAGCCGGTCGCCACGAAGGCCGTCCGCCACCCATACCCCACCGCGATAGCCGCCACCACAGGCGGAGCCAGAATCGCCCCCACCGCCGAGCCGCCGTCAAAAATGCCCATGCTGAACGCCCGTTCGCTCTTCGAGAACCATTCGGAAATCGCCTTCACCCCGGCCGGCCAGTTGCCCGCCTCCCCCAAGCCCAGCAGGATCCGCAATGCCATCAACTGTCCGGCCGTCTGTGCAAAGCCATGGGCAATCGCCGTCACCGACCAAACGGCCACAAAGATCGCCAGCCCCCAACGCGTACCAATCCGATCAACCACTCCGCCGGCGATAATCTGCCCGACGCCGTAGGCGATCAGGAACGCGGTGGTGATGTCGCCATACTCGGCGCTCGAAAGCGAAATCTCCTGCCGCAAAGTCGGAACGACAATCGACAGCGCCTGCCGGTCAAGGTAGTTGATTACCGTCGAGAAGCTGAGCAACGCGAGGATCCAGTAGCGGGTCGGCACTGCATTCAGCCTCTGGAATAACCGGTCGCGACGTCGTTGACGGCGCTCAGCGGAGCATACATGGCGGCAATCTTCGTCAGATCCCCTTCCACGCCCAGGCCCAGCCCGGCCGGCACCTCGAGCGACCCGTTCGCAAATCGGACCGGCTCCACCGTCACATCGTGCTCATAAAGGCTCGGCCCCACGGGGTCCGAAGCGTAGTCCAGCCGAAGGCACGTAGCGCCCACATGGGCCTGCGCCGCGGTCGCAATGCTCAGCTCCTGCGTCGTGCCGATCAGGCATTCCAGGTTCGCCGAGTCCGCCAACGCGAACAGCTTCTGCATCCCCTGAATCCCGCCCGCCACCGTGATCGAGATATTGAAAATATCGACGGCCTTCGCGCGGATCAGCCGAATCGCATATTCCGGGCTGCGGACGTGCTCGCTCACCGGATGGTCAATCGACCGGCGCGCCTCGGCGATCAGGTCTACATCGTCGCGGTCCACCGGGCTCTCCACACTGACGAACGGAAACGCGCTCAGCCGCTTATAGGCGCGCCGAAACGCCGGCAGTGTAAACAGCCCGCTGCCATCGAGCGACGTGAACTGCACCTTGTCGCCGTACTTGCCGCACACTGCTGCAAGGAACTCGACGTCGGCGTCCGTCGCGTGCCCAAAGTACAGCCGAAAGGCATGGAAGCCCTTGGCAACCTGCTGGTCGACCATCCGCACGCGATCCGCCACATCAGCCCGCGACCACAGCCGAAACACCGGATAGCAGATCGGGACATTCGCCCGCCGCGGCCCGCCCAACAAATCACTCACCGAAATGCCGAGCAGCCGAGCTTTCAAATCGTGTATTGCGATGCTGATCCCGGCTCGCACGAGGCACGCCTTGCCATGGAACCGCCCGCCGGGAAAGTTGAGCAGCATCAGGTCTTCGATCGCGTTGATGTCCGCCGGGTTGCGGCCGGCCAGCAGCGCGTTTAAGCAAAGCGCAAGGTCGGCCACGTCCGGCATCAGAGCCGGAAGATGCGACAGGTCCGACATCTCGCCCCAGCCGATGGTGCCATCGGCTGCGAGAAGCTGAACTACGATGTGGGTGCTGGGTTCGCCATACAAGCGCCCGGTCCGGACCGGGTGCAAACGAACGGCGCTAATCGAGGGAAGAGCGTGCATAGGGCGCTACCAGATTAGCTTGAGAGCAAACTGCAATTGCCGCGCGAAGGTGTTGGTGCTCGTGACGCGGCCGAAGTTCGCGTTGCCGAAAGCGGCATTCGGCGAAGAGTATTCGGGCCGGTTGAAAGCATTGAACGCTTCCGCGCGAAGCTGCAGTTTGATGTTCTCGGCCAACTGCGTCGTCTTGAAGAACGACAGGTCGACGTTGTTCCGCCCCGCGCTGCGGACGTCCGGCAACCGAGCCGTGCGAATCAGTTCGATGCCTTGCCGCTGACGAAACGCGGTCGTGTCGAACCATTGGCTTCGCGTCTGCTTGTCCGAGGACAAGCGAGCACTCCGCCCCAGGCTCTCGCCGCCTGAAAGTTCAATCGGAACCCCGCTTTGCGCCTGGAACACTCCGTTGATCTGCATTCCTTCCAGCAACCGCGCGGCGAAGCCTTTGGCCGAACCAAAGATCCGCTTGCCCGGGCCGAACGGCAACTCATAGGCGGACGACATCACGAATCGATGCGGCAGGTCGAACTCGGTCAACTCCTTCACCGGCCTCAGATCCTGATCGTTCAGGAAGCGAGTCTGTTCAATCTGCTTGGTAAACGCGTAAGCCCCCGTGACGCTGAAGCCATTGGAAAACCGGCGGGTCAGCTTGGTTTGCAACGCGTCGTAGCGGCTTTGGCCAATGGGTTCGCTTTGGGTTTGCACGCCCGTGAAGTGGGGATACGGCCGCAGGAGTTGGCCCCGCGTGACGGTCCGCGCCGCGAGCGCTCCGTTCGTAATCAGACCAAAGAACGGGTTGGTGACGCCATCGCTCAGGGTGTTCCGCCCGGTCGCAAAGAACGTCGTCTCGGCCGCCGCGCGGAACTGTTCCGGGATGCCGTTGAGGTTGCGGTTCACCGGCATATCGCGGATCTGGTTACCCACGTAGCTCACGTCGAAAAGCATCGCCTTGGGCAGTTGATGTTGCAGCCCGAACGAGTATTGATGCGCCATCGGCTGGCTCCGGTTGGGGCTCGTGAAACCAATCCCCTGGCCGGTGAGCGTCAGCAACCCCTGGGAGGATCCTGTGACCGGCAAGAGGCCTTGCGGAAACGGGTTGCGCAGCGAGTTGGCCGGGGTGTTCCCCCCGTCGTTCGACGCAACATAGGTGGTCGAAACGCTGAAGCCGTTACGCGATTCGCCGGTCTGCGTACTGGCGCCGTAGAAGATGCCGTAGCCGCCGCGCAGGACAGTCTTTGTCGACAGTTGATAAGCCGCCCCGATCCGCGGCGCGATGTTATTCCGGTCGATATCGGACATACCGCGCGGCACCCCACCGACGCCGGCGAAGAGCAAGCCACCAATCGCATTGAAAGACGAAGCGGAGACTTCCGGGATCGGCGCCGCCGCGTAGTTGGCCTTGGCGGCGGCGGCAATCGGGCTGGGAGTCGTGAAGTCATAGCCGCGATTGATCCGGTTATAGCGTTCGACGTAAGCCCCTTCCCATTCGTAGCGAAGTCCCAGATTCAAGGTGAGCTTGGAGGACACCCGCCAATCGTCATGGAAGAAGAAGCCCTTGTAGTTGGTCTGGTCGGCAGTCGCGGCGTTGTTGGCCACGCTGCCGCCGCTGGGCAATCCAATCAGAAACGAAGCCAATCCATGGCCGAGGTTAACCCCCGCCAGTTGCGGATTTGGCCCTCGGGTGAACCCTTGGTCGAAGGAGAACGCGCCGGTCGCGTTAGCGCCGAGGCTGGCGACATTCGAATTCAACAGACGGAACTCAGCCCCGGTCTTGAACGTATGCCGTCCACGAACTTTCATGATGCTGACTTTAGCGGTGTGCGAATCTTCGGCGCCGTTGCTCGACTTGTTCGCGCCGCTGAGTTGCGTCAGGCCGTTGCTGATGGAAATGGATGGAATCGCCTGGAACGGCAGCAGCGAGATGAAGGACTGGGAGAAGCCCAGGGCCGCCATATCGGCGCCGAGGTTGTCGGAACGAGAAAGCGTCGTGAAGCGGGCCAGCCCATAGCGGACGTTCAGCACCGTCGTGGGGTTTAGCGTGAAGGTATCATCGAAGGCGACCCCGGGGGCCCGGCGACGATCGATGTCACCTGTAATCGGAGCCTTGAAGGCACCTTGGCGGTTTACCCCAAACTCGCGCCACGAGTAGCGGAAAAACACCGCGTGGCGGTCGCTGAAGCGGTGGTCGATCTTCCAGACGTAGCCGTTGTCGAAGACGGGATCCTTAAACGAAAGCAGATGATTGGCGGCGCCCGTGACGGCGTCTCCGGGAGCGTTGGGCAGCGGATACTGCGCGACCACCTGGCGGGCGATCGAATCGATGGAGGAGGCGGGAATTCGGTTGCCGGGGTAAGGCGTCCGCGTAAAGGTCGTGCCCTCCAGCCGCGTCGTAGCGGGGTCAAAGATGTTGACCGGCAAAATGTTGGCCCCGCTGCGAACCCGCGAAGCGCTGAAGTCTCCGGTACGTTCGAGCGCGCTCGGAACCGTGTTGACGTTCGCGCGCGGAACCCCTTCGCGAGAGCCTTCATAGTTGAAAAACCAGAACGTCCGATTCTTGCCGTTGTAGAGCTTCGGGATGGTCACCGGCGCGCCGCCGCTGCCGCCGAACAGGTTGTAGCCGAACTGCGGAATGCTCGACGCAAAAGTGTCCCGCGCGTTCCAGTAAGAGTTCCGCGTGAAGTTGAACAAGGCTCCGTGGAACGAGTTCGTGCCACTCTTGATCGCGGCGTTTAACACGCCGCCGGTGAACCGCCCATATTCCGAATCAAACACGTTCGTCTGAACCTTGAACTCGCTCGCCGCGTCGACGCTCGGCACATACTGAACCACTCCATCGGTGCCCGTATTCGGCACGCCATCGAGCAGTGATTCGTTGCTGCGGAAGCCGCCGCCGCCGAAGGTCGCGCTCGAGATCCCACCGTTGCCCGTGGTGCGGAAGAACGTGTTCGCCGTACCCCGCGCCGTAAAGTTCACGCCCGGCTCCAACGCCGCCAGCGCGAAGGCGTTCCGCCCGTTCAGCGGCAGGTCGACTAGCGTCCGGCCGGTGATCACCCCGCCTCGGCTCGCCGAGTTCGTCTCCAGCAAGGGCGCTTCAGCCGTCACGCTGATCGTCGATTGCAAATCGCCCGGTTCCAGGGTGACATCGACCTGGGGCCGCGCCTGAACTTCCAGGGTCAACCCTTCGCGGATGAATTTTTTAAAGCCAGTGAATTCCACCGTCAACGAGTAACGCCCCGGCGGCAGGGACGGAATCGTATAGTTGCCGGTCGCGTTCGTCGCGCTGGCCGATACAATCCCGTTCTCCAGGTTGGTCAAGGCGACGCGCGCACCGGCCACGGAGCCTCCGCTCGTATCCGAAATGCGTCCACTCAAAATGGCGCGGAAGTCTTGCGCGGCCAGAAGAGCCGCGAGGGTCAAGCACAGAGCTAAGCGGTACATCAGGGTACTTTCCTTATGATTTCCTGGACGTTGCGAACCTCGGCGAACGGAGCACAGGAGGCGCGTTCGACGAGTTTGCAGGGATAGGTTTCCGAGACCGGCTCCTGCGTAGGATCTTCGATCCGGGCAAGCAGCATGGTCGTGAGCCGTTCTCCGAGTTGGTCTTCAAAGACCGAAATCGAAGTCAGGGCCGGTTCGAGGATCGCGAACTCGGCGCGGTCGCCGAGGCCGATCAAGCTCATCGTTTTGGGGATGGAGACTTTACGCTTCGTCAGCTCCTTCCAGGCACCGGCGGCCAGTTCGTCGTTACCGGCTAAAATGGCCGAGGGCGGACGGGCCTCGCGGAGCAGTTGGGCCGTCGCCAGTTGGCCGTAGTCCGTGTTGCTGACCTGCCAGTTCTCGCTCACGGCCAGCGGGACCAAGCCGTGTTTTTCCATGGCTTGCAGATACCCCTGGTAGCGCCGTTGGAACCAGGGCAAAGCGACGTTGCCGAGGAAGGCGATCCGGCGATGGCCCAAGCGGATCAGATAGCCCGCCGCCTCTTCGACGCCACGCCGGTCGTCATAGCAGACGCTGTTGTGGACCGCCGGACCCTCAAAATTGTTCGCGATGAAGGAGTACGGCACGCCCCGCTTTTGAAGCGCCAGCAACAGGTTGGGATGATGCACCCCGGCAAGCAAAACGCCATCCACCGCACCCGTCTGATCCAGCATCCGCGGCAGCACGAGTTCGTTCGGTCGCAGCCGGCCCGAGTATTCAAAGCGGCTGAAAATGAGGTCATAACCGCGGGCCTGCAGCGTCTTTTCGCAAGCCACCAGCAGCCGCATGTGCATCGCGTTGAACGACTGCCGATTGCCCAACAGGAACAGAATCGTCTGGGAACTCTTGCTCTTGAGACGGCTCCAGTTTGCGTTCGGTCGATAGCCCAGATCAGCGGCCGCTTTGATCACACGGGCCCGCGTTTCGCTATCGGCATAGCCGCTATCGTTCAAGACACGGGAAACCGTAGCGACACTGACTTTCGCTTCGGTGGCAACGTCGCGGATGGTGGGCATTACCCCTCCCAGAGTTCTTTCACCATGTGCTCGCCGGCGACGATAGTGGGTCGTTCGGCGCGGCCATGGTGTTGATAGGTGAGCTGCAAATGGTTCAGGCCCAGGAGCCAAAGGATAGAAGCGTGGATATCGTGAACGTGCGCCGGGCGCTGCACGGCTCGCAGGCCGATCTCGTCTGTCGAACCGATCGTCTGGCCGCCGCGAACGCCGCCTCCCGTGAAGAACATCGTGAAGCCCCAGGGGTTATGGTCGCGGCCGTTGCCCTTCTCGTTGAAGGGGGTCCGGCCAAACTCGCCGCCCCAAACTACTAACGTATCGTCCAACATGCCGCGCCGCGCTAGATCTTCAATCAGCCCCGCCACGGGCTTGTCCGACGCCTTGCACCACTTGGCATGGTTGCCTTCGAGGTTCGTATGCGCGTCCCAGCCAGACCCCGAACCGCAGTAGAGTTCGACGAACCGGACCCCGCGTTCCACCAGGCGGCGGGCCAGCAGGCAGTTGCGTCCGAACACCGCGGTCTCCGGACTGTCGAGGCCATACAGCGCC
>JBBRIO010000210.1:0-8473 GCA_038220855.1 Bryobacterales bacterium
ACTTTTGCAGAGAGCCAAAGAGGCAACCGAGAAATGAAACGGACCAGCCCTGATGACTTGCACAAGCAATGGATAGAGAAGCCAGAGTATAAGCGCGAGTACGAAGCGCTCGAAGAGGAGTTCTCTCTGACGGCAGCCATGATCGAAGCCCGCTCCCGCGCAGGCCTGACGCAAGCGCAGGTGGCGCAGCTTATGAGCACTACGCAAGCCGCCGTGGCACGGCTCGAAGGCGGCGGCAGCAAGCCTTCCACCAGCACGCTCCAAAAGTAGGCAAAGGCCACCGGGAGCCGCCTGCGGATCAGCTTCGAGCGCTAGATCCCAAACGCCTTCCGCACCGCCCTCGACGCCGGATCCAGCACTGTCTTCTCCGATACGCTCGCCGGCAAGCCCGTCAACAGCACGAACGTCACGTCCTTCGCCGCGTTCGCCCAGCACAGCGTCCCCGTTGATCCGCTATGCCCAAACGGCTCTGGCTTCACCGACCACCCCAACCCGTACTCCGCGTTCTGCGGCGTCACCATCAACTGCGCCGTAGCGGGCTTCAACGGCCCCTTCCCCGGCTTTATAAAGTACCGGAGCAGCTTCGTAATGTCGGCCGCCGTCGAATGCGCCCCGCCCCACGGCACCCCCAGCTCCCGCCACCATTGGCTATTCCAATCCCAGCCCGTATCCCCCGGCGGGTCCGCATGTTCCGTCTGGCTCTTCACCACGTCAGCTAACCTATATCGGCCCAGTCCCAGCGCCGTATCGTTCATCCCCAGCGGCCTATAAATCCGCTCGGCCAACAGCTGCGGCATCGTCTTCCCGGATACCTTCTCCGCCATCGTCGCCGCCAGCAATATCCCCATGCTCTGATAGCTCACCTTGCTGCCCGGAGCAAACAGCAGCGGCGTCTTTACCGCCAGCGCGGCCCATTCCCGCAACGGCGCATGACGCTTCCGTAGCTCCGTATTCTCCGGCAACATATCCGGCAACCCCGAGCTATGCGTCAACAAGTGCCGCAACGTCATCCGCCCATCTAAGCCTGGCAAATGCTGCGTCGCCGGAGCGTCCAGCGTCAGCTTCCCGGCGTCCACGAGCGTCATCACCGCCGTCGCCGTCATCGGCTTCGTGATCGATGCGATCAGGAACGGCGACCCCAGCTTCGCCGTCCCAAACGCCTTCTCGAAAACGCCGTCCCCCTGCGTCACCCGCAGCACCGCGGCCTTCAGCTTGCCGCTGGCCACCGCCTGTTCGATCGGCTTCACCGCCTCGGCCATCTGAGCCGGCACCAAGGCGGCAGCGAACAACGCACGTCGGGTCATCATGGGCAATATCTTACCAATGCGTCAGCGATCCGTCCGGCCGGTAGTAGACGTTCTTCTTGCCCGGCACGTTCACCTCGCCCACTAGCTTGCACTTGGTCAGGTCCACCGTCGTCCCCAACCCCGGCCGATCGTTTCGGTACGCCTTGCCGTCCTTGAAGTCGAGGCACTCCGGCAGGTACGGAATCGGCCGCCCGCCGTAGTTGTACTCCATGATCACCGGCCCCGGAAAAGCCGATAGACAGTTCACCAGCGCCGCCGTCGCCACCGGCCCCGTGAAGTGCGGGATGATCCCTACGGCATGCGTCTCGCAGATCGCCGCAATCTTCATCATCTCGGTAATCCCGCCCACGTTCGGCAGCGTCGCCCGAATGTAGTCGATGTCGTGGTTCTCCACAATCCGGTTGAAGTCCCACCGCTGGCCCCACTCTTCGCCATGCGTCAGCGGCACCGTGGTCATCTGCCGCAGCTTCGGCAGGTCTTGATGAGCGTGCTCATCACGAACCGGGTCCTCGACAAAGTACGGCTCAAACTCTTCGATCAACTTGCACGCCCGCACCGCGTCGGCATAGTCAAACCGCTGGTGGAAGTCGATGCACCAGTCCCCATCTTTGCCCACGCCTTCGCGCACCTCTTTACAATCCTGCGCCACCTTTCGTACCCGCTCATGCGTGTTGTAGACGCCGCCCGACGGCGTGTCTCCCGCGCCCATTCGAAATGCCCGGTACCCCGCGTCTATCGTCGCCCGCGCCCGATCCCGCAGCGTCAACGGTGGTGACCCCGCCGGTCGTGGCGCGCCGCCCGTAGCGTAGCATTCCAGATGGTTCCGCACCGCCCCGCCTAGCAGATCGTGCACCGGCAGTCCGAGCGCCTTACCCTTCAGATCCCACAGCGCCAAGTCCATCGCGCCCTGGGCGTGAATCTTCTCCCGCCCAGGCGGGTAGAACCAGGCGATATACATCTCCTGCCACAGCGCCTCGATCCGAAACGGGTTCTGGCCAATCAGCGTTCCGGCGCACTGCTCAAGCGTATCTTTCTTGCCGCCCTCGCCGATGCCCACCAGTCCGTTGTCCGTCTCCACCGTCACCAGCATATTGCTCTGGTTGAAGGTCTCATTCACGTTGGGCGGCTCATAGATCCGCACCCGCTTCACTTTGATCTTGGGCAGCGCGGCCTCTGCCGCACCCGATCCGGCTACCGCCGATAAGAACATCCGTCTGGAGATCATCGGGCCAGTCTATAGAGCGCGCACCGCCACGTCAAACCACCTCGTGTTCACGATACCCTTCCGCTGCATCTGTACCCACAGCCGATACCGGCCCGGCCGCGGGAATATCACGTTGAACTGCACCGTCGGCGAGACCTCTGGCTGGTACTCCCATTGCGGATGTACATGCACCATATCGAGCAAATCCTCGCTCGCCACCAGCAGATGGCCCCACGCGCCCAACCACGGCTCCAGCCCTTCGGCCGGCTCCACGTCGAAGAACAACATCGTCTTCTGCCCTGCGATCGGCTGTGCCGGCTCCGGCCGCAGCTTCACGCCCATATTGCCCTTCGGCTCCGGAATCGTTAGCTTCGGTCCCGCCGCCACCAGCACCGTCTTCGCAATCAACTGCGGCGTCCCGCCTGCCGGATAGAAGTCGGCGAGCACCCGATACATCCCGCCCTGCGGCAACAGCACCGCCAACCGAAACGAACCATCCGCCAACCTCTCCGGATGCTCATGCGCGTAGAACGTCAGGTCCTCGCTCACCACAAACAGATGGAACAGCTTCTCGTGGATCTCGTTGAACCGCACGACCGGCTTGCCCGTCTTCGGGTCGATCACCCGGAACGACAGCATCACCGTCCGCCCCGCCTCCGGCCGCTCCGGCACCGTGCTCATCGCCACGCGATACTCCACCGGATCGGGCAATCCGGCCTCTAGCTTCATCCCGCAACGCGGGCATTTCCCCGGACCTTTCGAGCGGACCTCCGGGTCCATCGGGCACAAGAAATCCACCTCTTGTGCCCATGCGGACCATGTCAATCCGAAGAGGAGCGCACAGGCCGCGAAGGCACGGCTCGAGCGAACGAGGAACTCTCCCATCCTGCCGTGCTTTCGCGTGTCCGTTGTGCGCGAGCTCATCAAACGCGCACAGGCCGCGAAGGCAGGGCTCGAGCGAACGAGGAACTCTCCCATCCTGCCGTGCCTTCGCGTGTCCGTTGTGCGCGAGCTCATCAAAGAATGGCTCGGATCACACCGGCTCAAACGGCCAACGTGCCGTCGTCGTAAACCCGCCGTCGGAAGCAATGCACTGCCCCGTTACATAGTTCGATGCCGGTGCCGAGAGGAACACGGCCAACCCCGCGATGTCCTCAGGCGTTCCCGCCTGCGGAATCGATTGCACCCCTTGTAGCCAGCCATGCATCACCGGAGCCTTCCACATCTCCCGGTTGATGTCTGTGATGATGAACCCCGGCGCAATGCAGTTCACCTGAATATTGTGCGCGCCCCACTCCGCCGCCAGTACCCGCGTCAGCCCCGCAATGCCGGCTTTGGAAATCGCATAGACGCTCAAATACGGCACCCCATGCGTCGACATCAAGCTGCCGATGTTGATGATCTTCCCGCCCGTCCCCCGCTGCACCATCCCCTTACCCACCAGTTGCGTCAGCTCGAAAATGCTATGCAGGTTGGTCTGCAGGATCAGGTCATACTCTTCCCGCGAATAGTCTTCCATGTGCCGTCGCGCGTTGCGTCCCGCCACGTTGATCAGAATGTCCGCCTTGTCCGCGAACGCCTTTCCCACGGCCTGAATCGATTCGCGGCTCTCCATGTCCAGCGCCACGGCCTCGGCCGAATAGCCGGCCGCGTTCAACGCATCGGCCTCCGCTTGCAACTTCTCAATCGACCGCGAAGCGAGCACTGTATGCGCTCCGGCGGCCGCAATCTCTTTCGCAATCGCCAAGCCAATGCCGCGGCTCGCGCCAGCGATCAGGGCGGTCTTGCCCTTCAGGGAAAATAAGGATTCGAGTGACATCTAGGTCGTCCGAAGATATCGCGAAGTCCGCTGAATCACAACCAGCGCACCCAGGTACAGCAGCCCGCCCACCAGCAGCGTCTCCCGCAGTCCCAAGTAGATCGCCAGGAAAATCGCCCCGGCCGAGCCGAGCACGCTCGACGCCGCATTCAAGCTCCAAGCCCAACGAACCGACGGTTTATGGAAGTGCTCCAACCGCGATAGACCCTGCGGAAATGGCATGCCCATGAAGAACGCCGCCGGTGCAATCATCAGCGTCGTAATGGCCATCTTCGCCGCCAGCGGCAGACCCACCAGGGCCGAAGTCACCGGCGCAGCGGACAGCGCCAGCAGCAGCACGAACAGGCTCACAAGTCCCAGGGCCCCGCACAGCTTCTTATCGTTCTCGCCCACCAGCTTCCGGCTTAAGAAGCTCCCCAGACCGCTGAAGACGAGCATCGAGAAGATGATCACCGTCAGCGCGTAAGTCGGGTGCCCCAGGAACAGGACGAACTTCTGGATCAGCGCCACTTGAATCAGGATGTACCCCACGCCGATGCAGAGGAAGTAGAGCAGGAACGGCAATACACCCTTCTCCCGCGGCAGACTTGTGCCCAACACCATCGGCGGCAGCGCCAGAATCACGATCGTCGCCACCAGGCTAATGCCCACGAGCGAGAACAGCAACGGCACGGCCTTGTTGATCTTGTAATCAGCACTCTTGCCTTCCGGGCTCGTCAGAAAGCTCCACAGGTCGCGCGGTTGCACCGTGTAAAAGAAGAACGGCCGGTTGTCGTCCACGGTCGAGATGTCGAACGGGTAAGACGAGATGTAGTCCTTCAGATCGGGCAGCGTCAGCACCTTCACGAACGGGTTGTCCTTCGTAGTGCCCGGCAGATAAACCACTTCGAGCTTGGCTTCGGCGACAATCAGCTTCGCCCGCTCCACGTCGATCTCGGTGAACGGCTTGCGCGCAATCAGCACCGTATCGCGAGCGCCCCAGCCCTGCGTCGATCCTTCGCGAACCACCATCACGTGCTTAGCGTAATCCTTCTCGCCTAACCGGCCCAAAGCATCTCTCGCCAAGGTCAGCAGCCGGACGGATTCGCGCGGCGGATCAAAGCCCCAACGTGTGATTGCCAGTACGCCATCGTCCGTCAAATGGCTCAGATAGTCATAGAACGCATCCGTCGTATAGAGGTTGTTCTCCGACAGGGCAAACGCCCCGGCCGCGGTCGATGCCCAGGTGTCCACTAGCGTCGCCTGCAGCACCTGATACTTCTCCGGGGACCGCCGGATGAACGCGCGTCCATCTTCTTCGACGATCCGGATCTCGGGCCGCTTATACAGGCCTCGCGAGAAATCCAGGAACCGCTCCCGCATCACCGTGGTGGCGATGATCGGGTTGATCTCGACGCCGGTGATGTCCTTGCTGCCCGTCGCAATCGCCCTCGAAACATCCCATCCGCCGCCCGGTCCAATGATCAGCGTCTTCGCCCCAGGTCGCATCTTGTAGGGGAACGCCGGCCCCTGCAAAGTCAGGTCCTTCTTCTCGCCTTCGGAGAGGTTGGCAAAGTCGAAGTTCGCAATGCCGGTCGAGGCGTCCGCGTCGATCACCACCTGCAACTGCCCGCTCTCCCGCTCTTTAGCCACCGCGATCCTCGAGAAGCTGTTCCACTTCACGAACACTTCGTTGTCGAGCGTCTGTCCCTTGGCGTACTTCACGTCGATGATCGGCGACTTCGCATTGGCCACCACGAGCACGACCAAAAGAAGCGCCATGGCCACCGCCGCCGCGCGCATCTGCCGCGCCCCGGCCAAGTTGTACCAGACTGCCGAACCAACCGCGAACAGGATCGCCGCCGCGATCACCGTGTTCGGTCCGCCGAACGTATTCAGCAGCGGGATCAGCAGTAAGCATCCGCCAGCCGCGCCGAGCAGGTCGAAGAAGTAGACCTTGTCGATTCGCTCAATCGTCTCCGAGATGGCCAACGACACGATCGCCCCGGCGATAAAGAACGGTAGCGCGCTCAGGAAGTAGACCGCTGCGAGAGTCGAGTTCGATAGCTCCGTCCCGCGCGTCAGGATGAAGATCAAGGTGATCAGCGGAACCACCGCGTTCACCGCCGACAGGAAGCCGAGCTTCTGAAACATCCCCCCCGGCCGCGCCGCCACGACGTACGAAAACACCCCTCCAGCACCCAAGCCGAACAGCGCGATGGAGATGGCCAGAAACGCGAAGTGGTAGTAGAAGACGACCGAAAAGATGCGGGTCATCGAAAGTTCGAGCAGCAGGGTCGCCATCGTGGTGAAGGCAACGCCGAGATATACCTGGGGCCAGCTCGTCGGTAGCCCAGACTCAACAGAGGAAGAGATGCGAGACAATCTTCTATGTTATCAGCCTAAGCCCAATCTATACTCGCTACTATACTCAAGCAATGACGCGTTGGTGTCTCTCCCTGCTGGCTTCCTCCGTCGCTCTCGCCCTCGATCCGGATCAGTCGATCCTCCGCCTGCTGCCCAAGCCGGGTGAAAGCCGGATCTTAAATCGAACGCCCGTCAACTCTGAACTCGATGTCGTCGTGACCCTCGGCGACCCTTCTGGATGGTGGAATCCGAAGTCGCCCCTCGGTGTCTTTCTCCAGCGGCGCGGCCAGCCCGGCTTGATCTATCAAATTGCCTTGGCCAACGGCATCTATGACAGCGACTGCTTCGTCCGGGTCGAACGCGCTACCGAAACCGACGTCGTCATCGCCTGCCATCCGGAGAAAGGTGGCCCCGGCCCTCATCGGAAGTTTGTCTACGACGTGCGCGCGAAGGGGCTCGTGAAGCGAGTCGACTATAGCTCCTCGCCGGTCGAACGCCGGGTGACGCTCCAATATCAACCAAGGCAGGAGCCGCCTTTCCGTCTCCTCGCTGGCCGGGTCGAATCGCCCCAGGCGAAGCAGCCGCAGCTGCGACAGAGCACCTATGACGAGTTCGCCCTTGCTCGTCCGACGCAAGCCGCGAATGGTTACACTCGCAAGGTCGCCACCATGAACGAAGAGATCGGCCCGATGCAAGTGGTTGCCGGCACCCGGTGGTTTGGTAAGACGTTCTTTGACGCCGAAGGGGTGACGGGAGTTGGCGGTTTCGGCTACTTCGATCCGGCCACCAAGGCCCCCGTCCTCTACTCGCCGAAAGAGATCAGGGACTGGTCGGTCACCGGGATGCTCGTGGAACCGGACGCCGTCTGGCTCGGCATCGCGCATCGCGGCGAGTGGGGAACCAGCGGCGGCGGGATCCTCCGTTTTGACCGGGCGACGCAGCAAGTGACTCAGGTCCCGCTCCGCGAAATCGTCCATAAGATCGTCCGCTCCGGCGATGCCCTCGTGCTCGATACCGACTTCGGAGCGGCGATATTCGACGGGTCGAATATACGCCGCTTCTTCGTTGACGAGACGACCGACGGCCGTCTCCGCGTCGCCGAAGCTATACCATCGCGCTTGGGGGTGCCGGATCTTCAGGCCGCCCAGCGTTGACGAGCGGCGTCCGAATCATCACGAACGCCAGCACCGCTAGAATCACCAGGCCCACCGCGTAAGTCGGTTCCTTGAAGAACTCGGGAATTGGAATCCCCCACAGCACCATCGCCGCGACGCCCAAGCCCATCAATCCTTCGCCCGCTATCAGTCCGGAAGAGACGAGCACCCCGGTGTTCTCAATCCGCGCCTTCTGCGCCTCGTTATGCCCGGCGCGCTGGCTCAAGTAGTCGGTCACCGAACGCAAGCAGCCGCCGACGAAGATCGCGAAGGTCGTCGCAAAAGGCAAGTACATCCCCACGGCCACGAGCATCGGGCTCTTCACCTGCAACATGATCATCCCGATCCCCATGAAGATGCCCATCACGACCAGCGGCCACGCCATCTCGCCGCCCACGATGCCCTGCGCGATCAGCGCCATCAAGCCCGCCTGCGGCGCCGGCAGCTTCGCGTCCCCGAACCCGATGCCGCCCTGCTTGATATTCGCTTCATGCAGGTACATCACAGGGAAGAACATGACGAGCGAGGATACGACCACCGACAGCAACTCCACCCACTGAATCGTCCGCGGCGTCCCGCCCAAAATGTAGCCCGCCTTGAAGTCCTGCAGCAACTCGCCGCCCACGGCCGCCGCGACGCAAAC